>JAFGTN010000386.1 GCA_016934075.1 Pirellulales bacterium | reverse complement strand
TCTTCCAATGCCAAGTAGTTTACGCCGCTGGTAGGATCGATATCAATCCAAAGATCGATTCTTATGTTCTGCAGGTTATATGAACCTAGATTAGCGGCAAATTCGAAGTCCCATAGCGCGAATTCACCCGAACTGCCCGCCATGTAATGATAGTAGCCATTGGAATCCACATTGATTACGTTTGTTCCTCGCTCTTTTGCTCGCAGTGCCAGTTCGATTCCTTGTGTCGGATACGACATCACAATCCAATTGCCGTTAGGAACGGTTCCGGTTCCATCATCGTAAATCACGGCTGGTGTTACAGGGCCGAGTGATCCTAGTGCTGCCGGGGCAATCAGGGTGGCAATCAATGCAGTCAGAAATAAGTTTTTCATGGTCATCTCCCTGCAGTCAATCAAAGTCGAAAATCATTGTATTCAGCGATTAAACCAACGTAATTTATATCCGAATTGGACCGAAAAGTCTCGTGAAAAAGCACAAAAAACATCTAAAATATGGCAAAAAATCGGCAAAATGGCGAAATTGGCCAGAATGAGGGGATATTCAAGGAAATGTTTTGGTGACGTTATTAGTACTATGGAGGGGGCTTTGTTGTTTCAGGAACACGTGAATCTTGTACATGAACATGTTGAAGTGAAAGCTAGTGGGGGGATGAAAGCGGATCACCCCCGATGAATTGCCTACATTGCCATTTTTATCGGATAATTTTGCGGTGATGTTGGGTAAAAATGTTGCACTTGAGGTGTCAAATAGCTATTCTGGTGGTGGATTGTTTCATCATAGTAGTGCTTACACGGGGAGATTAGTGATGATTGCTCGGCAAGTAGCGAGGTTATGGGTAATAGTCGTTGTTGCGTTGATGTTTAACGTTGCCCAAGGCGCGGAGTGGTTGGTTGAGAGGGTAGATCTGGACGGCAATGTTTACAACAACATTGACATCGAATGCCTGGATCCGAGTGAGGTACAAATTTTATACGACAGGCACTATCCAGGCGTGGATCTTTTTGCGGTCGGCGTTGCGGGGAACTGGTCTTACTCTTCACTGGTTCCCAATCAAACATCGGCATTCGATTTAGCTTTGGATCCCAGCGGCAATCCGCGCATGGTTACGACCTCTTTTCCCAGTACAACCTACGTGCTCAAATATTGGCAAGAAACGTCACCGGGATTGTGGTCGTACTTACCTTTGGAAACGAATGTCAGTGCAGGCAATGCCAAACTGGGGATCGATCCGGCCGGCAACTCGCACGTGGCTTATATTGACCGGACTACGTCGAGCTTGATTTGCAGCACGATTACCGGAGATCTGGGTGGCAGTTATTCAGTGCAGGATGAAACGGTTGCCGTCAACCCGGTATTCGATACGGCTGATCCTCTTATCCGAATGGCGATGGACAATACGGGGCAACCGAATCTTCTCTGGTACGAGTCCGGTTCAGAACAACTCAAGTGTGCTCATAAGCCTACGCCTGCGGGAGCATGGCAGGTGGATACGATCTACAATGGCGCAATAGCTTCCGGTTTCGAGGCGGCTTTCGATTTGAACAACAACTTGAACGTAGCCTATGTAGACGGAGGAGTTAGCGGAAACGACTATCAAATTCGTCTTGGTGTTTACGATGGCGCGGTTTGGCAAGACGAGCAGGTCGATCCGGAGGCCCAACAGGTGGGTTCTCTGGCATTCGATTCGCGGGGCAATCCACATGTCGGTTATATTAAATATGGCGGCGAATTCGATGAGTTCAGGCATGCAATGTTGTCGGGCGGATCATGGCGAAATGAAACGGTCGCTGCACTGGCTTCAACCAGTGATGGACGCGAGCGTCTCGACATGGTAGTGGATTCGCAAAACAATCTTCATATGACTTTCCGTGGCGACGAGGACGAGTTGCGCTACGCCAGATTGGACGCCAAAACTCAAGTTCATACTGTGGAGATCGAAGTACCCACTTCTCTTGACGTTGAAGCGGAATGGACCGATAGCGTCGGCTTTGTGCTGGCCGATGGCGCCTGGGACATCACAACTCATACCAGTACAACCTCCAACATTGATAAACGCGCCATTCTGGAATTCGATGTGGGCGATATTTTCGACGATTCAAGCGTGATATCGGCCCGTTTGGAGTTCGACGTCAGTATGTATACGGCGTCTGGTGATGGCGGCCCCACGCCGAATGTATTTGCATTCGAGGGAGATGGAAGTATATCACCGTCCGACGCAAGCAAGACCACGGATCTGGCCGGAGTTTCCGAGGACATCCTGGACCTAGGGGTTCATTCCATAGACTTGGATCCCACGGTTTTAGAAGACCAGCTTAACGGTGGATCCTGGTTGGGATTGGTGCTTACGGTGCCGGAACAAATGTTCTCCCTCAAATCGTTGGAAAATCCCGGCGCCATGTCTGCCACTTTGATCTTCGAGGTGCCGGCCCCGCTCATCCCCGGTGACGCCAATGGCGACTGGGTTGTGGATGATGCCGACGCGGCGATCCTTGCCGAGCACTGGATGATGCAAAGCGGAGCCTCTTGGTCCGACGGCGATTTCAACAATGATCATAAGGTCGATATCATCGACGCATCCTTATTGGCTTCGAACTGGAATGCACCGAGCAGTTCAACACTTGTCTCGATTCCAGAGCCGACATTAATCACAATGCTCTTCGGTGGCCTGGTGATGTTGTTTGTGCGTCGGCGAGGTTGCTGAACAACAGGCTTGAGTTTTCCGCTTGGAGATGCAGAAATGAAACGCCGACTCACGTATAAGTGGGCTGTTGCGTTCTTCTTGGCGCCGGCTATTCCGGTGCTTTTTTCGACAGCATCTTTATTTGGCGATACTCCCAAGACGGAGTCCACAAAATCCACGCCCCAGGCCATAATCTCCAAGCTTGACGCCTCCGTTGGCATCTGCGTTTTGTTAGATGCCGATCCCAGTGAACTGGCGATTGCATTGAGCAAGCAAAGTAAGTGGACGTTCTATCTGCAACTGCCCGGGGAAACACAAACAGAGTCGACGCGGCAGCGTCTCGACGATGCGGGCGTACTCGGTACGAGTGTCTATGTCGAAAAGGGCGATTGGTCGAAGATCCATCTGGCCGATAATTTGGCCGATGCGGTTATCGTGCCGGCAAAGGTCGCGATTACCAGCACCAATCGCGATGAAATGCTGCGAGTTCTACGCCCGGGCGGCAAGCTTATTCTTGATGACACTACGGTCGTCAAACCCATGCCCGAGGGAACCGACCAGTGGTCACATCCCTACCACGGTCCCGACAACAATCCTCAGTCGACCGACCGTGTCGCTCGTGCGCCATATCTTACTCAGTTTCTGGCCAAGCCTTGGTATGTTCCATTTCCGATGGTTAGCGTGGCTGCCGGTGGGAGGCTCTTTCAGGCCTTCGGTCATGTCGGATATAAGGAAAGGAATTGGCCCTGGCTGAATTCGCTGGTGGCCATCAACGGCTATAACGGAACTTTGTTGTGGAAACGGCCGCTGGAGGAAGGTTTTAATATCCATCGCAATACCATCATCGCCACACCCGACATTCTGTACCAGGCTGACAGTAAATCCTGTAATTTGATCGACACGGCTACGGGAAAGATCGTCGACCGTATCGTCGCGCCGGCGGATGCGAGCGGGCCGGTGTGGAAATGGATGGGCATGGAGAACGGTGTTTTATACGCGCTGGTCGGAGGACCGGAGTATCGCGACGAGACCATTCGCGGAACCATGACCAGAGCCGGCTGGCCGTGGAAGCCGATGACCTCGGGTTACGACAGGTTGGAATATCCCTGGGGATTTGGCCGAACATTCTTCGCCGTCGAGCCGAAGACGAAACGCGTGCTGTGGAAACATATTGAAAAACATCCGGTTGACGCACGCGGGGTTTGCATGAAAAACGGTAGAATCTACTACTGTTCACCATCGAAATTCGTAGCTTGCCTGGATGTGAAGCGAGGCAAGCAGGTCTGGCGAAGGAGTGACGATGAGTTGATGCGCGCGCTGGGCAAGGATGTCCATGCCCAGACTTATAAGAGGGGATTTTCGTCGAGTTCTTATATCAAATGCAGCGACAAGGCCGTTTATCTGGCCGGTCCACAGCGAACCAGCACGGTGGCCGTCTCGGCCGTCGACGGTAGTTTGTTGTGGCAATATCCCAACGGCAATTTCATGCTGGTTTTGCGAGACGAAGGGCTGTATGCTCTGGGGACGACTCTGCCTCGCTCGGAAAGCAAGGTCTTCGATCCGCTAAGCGGTAAAGTGCTGGTGGATTTAGATTGTCTGCGGGGCAACTGCACCAGGGTAACCGGTATGGTGGATTGCATCTTTGCGCGTGGACATCAGCATGGCGGAACATTGCGACTCAGTGTGCCTGACCATCGCGCGCAGCGTTACGCAATGATGCGACCTCCTTGCATGGACGGTGTGATTGCACACGGTGGACTGTTGTATTGGGGGCCCTGGATGTGCGATTGCAGCCTCTCGTTGGTGGGCAATATCTGCCTCGCGCCGGTGGGCGATTTCGACTACCAGGCGAAAGCCGATACGGCTGCCAGACTGGAAACGAATCCCGCCGCGCCTAACCAGTTGCATCACTTTGAAGTGACGGCTGAAGACTGGCCCGCGTATAGGGCTGATAATACACGTTGTGGAGCCGCAGAGGTTGAGATTCCCAAAGCGGTTGCATTGACATGGAGCAGTAAAACTCAAACTCACATCAAACCGGCGGCGCCTATCACTGCCGGTGGACTAACCATCCTTTCCGGTTCCGATGGAGTTGTGAGGGCACTGGATGCTAAAAGTGGAAAGCAGCGGTGGAAGGCTTTTACCGGCGGACCTATCTTGTATCCACCCGCCATCGAGGACGGGCGGCTGTTCGTTGGTAGCGGCGACGGATGGATTTATGCCTTCGAAGCGGCCACGGGAAAGCGGCTTTGGCGTTTTTGCGCTGCTCCGGTCGAGCGAAAGATCCCGGTTTACGGTCGCTTGTGTTCTACCTGGCCCGTGGCCTCCGGGGTATTGGTGGAAAAAGGTATCGTCTACGCCGGGGCTGGTATCGCTGGGCACGACGGCACACACGTCTATGCCCTGGACGCGCGGAGCGGGAAAATCCGTTGGCAAAACAACACCTCCGCGCGACTCCGCGGCGAGGATCAACCTGTTGGCGTTAGTGTTCAAGGTCACCTGTTGTTGCACAAAAACCGTCTGTACATGGCCGGCGGAAACGTCGTATCGCCGGCCGTCTATGATATCAATGACGGTCGTTGCTTGAGCAAGCCCGGCAAGGAGTGGGACACAAAGGCGCCACGCGGACGAGAACTCTTTTTGGTTTCCGATCGGGTAGTGGCATTCGATCAACTGCTTTATTCGCCCCAGAAGTACTGGGAGGGCAGGTATTTCAGTCAACCATTATCGCAGGTCGACAGGGGCGATGTTATTATCCGCGGCGCCGGTGGTCGTGTGTTTCGCGTTGCTGCCGATAAGAACACGAAAAAGCAGCCGCAGGCGCTCTGGGACGTGAAGCCGCTGCAACGCGTTGTCGCCATGGCATTGGGCAAGAACGCCGTTGTTGTCACCGGTTCGGTTCCCGAGGATGAAAGCCGGAATGCCGTCCTGGCGCTGGATGTCGAGAACGGCAAAACGCTGTGGAATTATTCGCTGGATCAACCGCCCGTGTCGTGGGGAGTCGCGCTGGGAAAAGAAGGACGTGTCAATGTCGCGCTTGTCGATGGGCAGGTAATCTGTCTGGCGGGTTCGGCTGCCGGCAGGCACCGGTGAAGCACTCATTCCAGCGTTTCGTAAGGTGTTTCTAAAATGGGTGGCACTGGCTGCTTGTCAGCCAGTGTTTCCATAACGTCAATTCCACACTGGCTGACAAGCAGCCAGTGCCACACACAATAAGGCTGGAATGCCATTTTCAGAATGTGTTTTCAGTCTTCCTGCTCGCAGGCGGTCAGTATTGCCCGCACGTTTTCGTCTGGTGTGTCGCGTGGGATTTCGCATCCGGCGGCCGCGATGTAGCGCGGCGCGGATTGGGCGCGGCAGGTCTTGATGTCGGCGACGATCTTCTCCGGCGTGGAGTTGCGCAAGTCCTCGACGGGGTTGATGTTTCCGGCGAGCGTAACGTCGTGGCTCACGGCCTCGCGGGCATCCGCCAAGGAGACCATGGAATCGACGTCGAGCATGTCGACGCCCAGCGTGCCGATGTGCGGGAGAATGGCAGTGATGTTGCCGCAGATGTGCAAGCGCACGCGAGTGCCCATGCCGTGCAGTTTTTCGATGAGGCGGCGTTCGTAGGGCAGTACGAACTCTTCGTAGATTTGCGGCCCCACGAGCGAGGCGGCGGCGTCGCCCAGGCCCACGATATCGACACCGGCGTCGACTTGCGCCTGGGCGAAACGCGTGGCCATTTCGATGTTGAACTCGAAGAGATCGCGCACGAAGGCGGGATCGTCGAAAAAGTCGATCATCAGATGGTTGATGCCGCGCAGATCGGCGGCCTCGGCGCATGGGCCTTCGATCCAGCCCTCGATGAAAAGCTCGCTGCCGACTTTTTGGCGAAAGAGTTCCACGCCTTTGACGCGATTGAGCATGCGACCTTGGTCGGGATCGGGCACTTCGAGGGATGCCAGCGTGGTTTTGTCGGCCAATAGCGGGGCAGTTTCGTCGATGGCGGGCGGCTGGTCGTCGAAGAATTGGATCTTGGCGCCGCAATCCGAGGCCTCGCATGCCGGATCCGAGATCACCGATACATGGTCGAAGCCGAACCGCTGGGCCGTCAGAAGTTGAGCCTCGACCAATTTCTCACAGTTCGTGGCATATTCGCCGTAGGGAACGCCCAACTGGTCGGCGGCGAACATCATGGTGATCGGCATGTTCGGCACTCGGCCGGTCGAGCGGCCTTCGAGCATGGCGGTAACGCGTTCGTGTGGATTCATTATGCGGAAGTTCTCCGTCTGATATTATTGCTTAATGACCGTAATCATAAAGCCTGGCGAGCGGTTTTGGAACCGGGGACGGTAGGCAACCGGGTGATTGGCTGGTTGCGAAATGTACCATCGTTCGGGTATGATTAGTTTCTGTTGCTCAATATGCACCGTTGAGTTTGGAAAAATGCATCCGTGAGGATAGGAGTTAGCCCCGTCGCCTGCGACGGGCCCGGTTTGTACGGTTATTCCAGGCGTCAACACATCCGGTCGCAGGCGACCGGGCTAACACGACTCGAATTGCGCGTATAATCAACAACCACTTCGCTATGGCCGATGGCACGGTCGAAAGCCTGCGGGCCGATATTTCACAGTCGGCGTTCGACGCTCTGGCAACAGCCAACGGCGGCGAATCTGTAGCTCTCGAACGACTAATCGAACACAAACCATCGACCTGGGCAAAACCGGTCTCGTTGGTGATTTTTGTGGCATCGTCGTTAATCATGTTGTGTGGAGCGGGCTTGGCATATCGCAAGCAAGCTCGAACGCAGTAGTAGTCTCCGCACCGCGTACGCGAATCACGGATGAAACAAAGATTACGAATACTAATCGCACCTTCACCCCTTATATTCCCCCGACTTTTCCTATTGTACGAACTGTGGGAAAACGATATTATGGATCTCATGTAGTTCTGGTGGGTTCTTTTATACCCAACGAAAGGTTGGGTGGTGGGCATTTCCCTTTAGTCAGAACTTGGTATTTCGATGAACCTATCTGGCACATTTCAATCATGCCAGTTCCTAGATAATGACCAACGTAATCGCTGACCCAGTCGTACTGCCGGATTATCCGAACGTACTGACTGAGCCGCATCCTAAACGATTTGAGTTGGCCAGGCGTCCGCTTGTGCTTTTGGGATTGGTGTTGCTGTGTTTCCTGCCTCGTGCCGTGATCGCCGTGAAATGTCCGTCCATCGGGGCCGATGCGACGCTCTATATCAAGCTTGCCAAGGCCATCGACCAGGGCGACTTTCATGTCGGTTTATCGGACATGCGATTAAATACTTATCCCGTGATTCTAGCGGGCATTCATCGCTTGGGGTTTGATTGGGAAACCGGAGGTAGATGGTGGGGGGTGGTGATTGCCAGCCTGGTGGTGCTTCCGTTGTACGGCTGGATTCGCCGGCAGTTCGATGATTATGTAGCACTCGCGGCATGCTTTCTGTATGCCGTACATCCGCGTTTTATTGAATGGAGCCCGCACGTAATGCGCGATCCGACTTTTTGGTTTCTGCTGGCGTTGTCGTTGTATTTTCTTTGGCGGGCTGTTTGCGAGGTTCGCCCGGGCATGTTTGCAGCGGCCGGCATTGCCTCCACATTGGCCGTGATGACACGTAGGGAGGGGCTGTTTCTGCTGATTCCACTTTTGCTTTGGTCGCTGTGGCGCTGGTTGGCCTTGCAGGAGTCTCGCCGGCGGCTCGTAATTGGGGTTTTGCTCTTTTCCCTGATACCTCCGGCAATATTTATTTTTGTCAACTTGATCATGCTGCGAGGACATTCGACCTGGGAATTCTGCCGTTTGCCGGAATTTAGTATGATAGAAAATTTGGAGGAATCCGTGGGCATCTTCAACGGAGAATCACCCGATGAAGATGCTGTTGAAGCTTCCAAGGATTCGTTGCAGGCGGGTGCCGATCACATTCCACGGATGCGCATCGGCAAGATGACTTACAAATATCTGTCTTTGTTGGAAAGTGGATTCACGGCTGTTTTCGGAATTCTTTTGGTCGGTGGATTATGGGTGTGGCGAAAAATCTGGTTAAGGCGCGATAATCGTCCGCTACTATACTTCTCAATCGTGATTATGGTGGGAATCTGGCTGGACTATTGGCAACTGGGCCAAACCAGTACTCGATACCCGTTGACCATAGCCTTGATGGCCACGCCGTTCGCCGGACTGGCGTTGTTGAGGATATCACAGTGGTCACGCAATTCGGCTCGTAAAGCGAATCATGGTCTTCGCTGGCAAAAGGCCGCGTTATTTGTGCCGGCGATCCTGATCGCTATAGCCAGTTTTCCCGAGGCTTTGATTGCTTCTTCAAAGCGTTTCGAAACTTTGGCTGCATATTCCTCGTTAGGGCATTGGGTGAAAACCGAGTCGAAAGTCAAACCGGTGGTTTTGGGACACGAGTCGGTCGCGAAAATCGTCAAGTATCGAGCCGACTGTAAAGCGGCCGTGATTCATGTGCTGGATAGTCCCAGTCACATTGCCAAAGTGGCCGATAACCGCAGGATCAATGTTGTCATGCTCTCCAAAACAAAACTGCGGCACTTCGACTCCGAAAAACTTTTCACGGAACTGGAAAAAATCGGCTATAAGAGAGTAAATCCTTCCGAGTTGCCGCCCGGTACCGACAGAGTCGTGGTCTTTATGAGAAACACCTGATTCGGTCACTTACTTTGCAGCCCGTTGAAAAAGTCGGATTCGACGCGTGAAGTAGGTCCCGTCTGCCGGACAGGACCTAAAATAGCGGATATTCTCCGCTCTAAGGTCCCGCTCGGTAAGCGGGACCTACTTTTTTTCAAGGGGCTGAAAAATTTCAGTCTGCTTCTGGATGCAGCAGTTTCTGCAGTTTCTCCAGCACCAGGATAAAACGTGGCCCGGGAACCGAGATATAGTTTTCGTCCAGGTAATAGACCTTGCCCGAGGCGACGGCGTCCACGTCGGATAGTTGTTGCCAATCTGCCAGTGTCTTGGCTCGCATTTCGTTGATGTATGACTTACCGGATTTTTTATCGTCGGCGGATGAGATGTCGCTCACGCTGGATACGATATCGATAATGATTTCGGGGTTGGCCTTGATAATGCTTTCGTTGGAGACGACCGGATAGCGTACCGGTTGGTCGGCGAATACGTTTTGCCCACCGGCGATTTCGATCATCTCGTCGAAATACCGGTCGTTGCCGGCGACGTAAACATCTTCCAGCCTGCCCGTCCCCAGGCGCCGGATGACCGAGACCATCACTTTGGGGCGCCGTAATCCGGACGTCTTTTGTCGTACTTGTTCTATTCGGGCGCGAAGATCGTCGGTCATTTTTCTGGCGGCCGAAGTGTTGCCGCATGACTGGCCGATCGTGGGTATCGATTCCAGTACGCCCCGGATGGTTTTGTGGTCGACGAGTAGGGTTTTGATACCTAATCTTTCCAGCGACGGGCAAAGCGCCTTGTTGCCGTGGAGCATTACGACCAGGTCCGGTTTGAGTGCAACGACGGCTTCGAGGTTCGGGTCCATCACGCCGCCGATGCGGTCGATCTTTTTAGCCTCGGCCGGATAGTTGCAATAGTTGCTGACGCCGACCACCCGATCACCCAACTTCAAGGCAAAGAGTATTTCGGTAATGCTTGGGGCCATGGAGACGATGCGCCGCGGCTGCTCTTGCCTGGGTGTCTGAATTGAACTCTGGCCGGTTGTTTCGTTTGTAGTTCCGCCGGTCGAATCGACTGGTGGATCGATTCTCGCGAGGCGCTGCTTGGCGATATGACAGGCCAGGAACACGAGCAGGATGACGACGATAAGTAGAATCTTTGATCGCATACGGTTCAGTATGATGGCGTTGCCCGCAAAGAACAAGATGCAAAGTAGGGTACGTCTGCGACGCACCATGGAACTTGTAGTGCGTCGCGGACGTACTCTACGAACGTTACTCGCTCTGGCTGAGCAGCTTTTGCGGGCCTTTGTAAAGCATTTCGTGTGTTTCGCGGAGCCAATCGGGGATTTGTTTTTTAAAGGGCGATTTTTCCAGGGCTTTGTTCAGATCCAAATCGTCGATTTGCGCGGCGTTCATGCCGGGGAACCAATGGGCGCCGTTTCCCAATAGCCCGTAGCGGTTTTCGGCAAATTCCCGCATGTCGTATGCCAGTGCCAGGCCGCGGAGCCAGAGTATGGACTGGATGTTCATGCAGCCCGGCGTCACGTCCCAGTTGGGCAAGCCCTCGGCGTAACGTTCGGCCACGTCCCGGCCCAAGGCTTCGACCATGGCCGCCTGCAGCCGCTCGACGATGGGAGTGAGAAGTTCATCGGCGCGGTCCAGCAGCGGGATTGTGGTTAGTTGTAGATCAAAATCTGACGGTTTGGCGGCGCCGATGCTGATCGTATGCACGTTGGGATTCGCCAGACAATACAGACAGTTGAACACAAGCGGGTCGAGCGGGCGGCAGAGTTCGCGCATTTTTTGCGGCGGGCTGTAGAGCATGCCGCCCTTGTCGGACGGGCTGATGATGAATACGCCCATGTCGGCTTCGGCCGCTGCTTGGATGACGGTCGCGTTTTGCGGACGTATATAATACCAGTGCAGGTTCATATAGTCGAAACCGCCGTCTCCATCGTGGTCGATTGCCGCTTGGATAACATCCGGTGAGCCGTGGGTGGAGAATCCGATATGGCGGGCTCGACCTTCGTCGACCAGTTTACGAGCGGCGGCGAGACAACCGCCACGGCAGATCGACCACCAGAGCATCTCGTGGTTGTTGAGACCGTGTATGGCCAAGAGGTCGACATGATCGAGATGGAGCCGGTCGATGGAGTCTCTGCACTGCGCTAGAAACTCATCGGGATCGGCTGAGGGAATGACTTTCGTCTGTACGATGATTTTATCGCGAGGAAGTTTTGGGAGCACCAGGCCGAGTTGTTTTTCCGAAGTGCCGTACCCACGCGATGTTTCGAAGTGGTTGATTCCCAATTCCAAGGCGCGGCGCACCGTGGCTTCGACGTTCGCATTCGATTCCGGTGGTATCTCGTCGAGCGGAAATTCATTGTTCCAACTATGGATGAATCGCATCCCGCCGCAACTGAAAATCGGCATCCGCAGGTCGGTTCGACCAAATCGTCTATAGAGCATGGGATTGGCATGGTCTGACTAAGGAAATATTCAATGTGATACCATGATACCTTTGGGCGGAGGTTGTGGCAATTGAGGGGGTGGGGTATGGGCCGGAAAAAACTCAAATAAGCTCAAGGCAATGTTTGGGCGAAGGTTTGTGATTTTTTGGATGAATGTCGGAAAAAGGATTGTTCTCGGCTTCTATTTGGTTAATATGTGGGTTGGGAGTTTTGTGTGACAAGTTTTTTCGAGCGAGACGATTCATGCACTGTACAAAAAACAATCAATCGGCAAACAATACAAGCAATCATTCTTGTGATAACGGCGTCGGAAAGCGCACATCGCGACGCGGTTTTCTGCGGGCTTCGACCACTATGGCCGGATTGGCGGCTGCCGGTGGGTTTATCGGCACCGATGAGGCAACCGCCCGAGCGGCCGATGCGGGTGGTAAAAAGTCGACCGCTCGACGGCGTTCGGTGCGTCCTAAGCGGGATTTTTCCGGCGGTTGTCCAGCCGATATTCGGGCCAGGCTGAGCGGTCCCTGGCCTTCTATTCGCACGCCGTTTAAGAAGGACGGCGAAATCGATTATGGGGCGCTGCGAGCCCAGTTGGATTTTGCTGTGGAAGCCAAAGCAAAAGCGGTCGTGTTGACGTGGGGCGACAGCCTGTTTTCGATTCTTACCGACGATGAGATCGCCGCGGTGACCAAGGTTGTGGTCGAGCATATTAATGGACGGGCTTACGTGGTCGCTGCCACAGACCGTTGGTGGACCGGTCGAGCGGCCGAATTCTCGGCTTACTGCGCCGAACTGGGCGCCGACATGGTGATGGGACTTCCGCCCGACTGGGCGGCCTCGACCACGGTCGATACGCTGGTCGATTACTATGCCGCCTTGGCCGAACACCTGCCGGTGATGATGGTGACAAATTACTTGGGCCGGCGCCCAGCGGCGTTGTCTCTGGAATTGTGTGACCGGCTTATGAAGGAAGTACCCGGTGTTGTCGCGGTCAAAGACGATCTGTGCAATGATACGGCTTGCAAGATGTGCATGAAGACGCACGACCGTTGGGTGTTTTCGGCCGGGGGACAGAAGAAGAACCACATGCTGTTGATGCCCTACGGAGTGGACGGGTACCTGTCGACCTTTATGACTTTCAATCCCAAGATCTCCTGGCGATATTGGGACGCCATCAAGGCCAACGACATGCACATGGCGATGGCCGTGGTTCGAGAATTCGACATGCCTTTCTTCGATCATATTATCGGTTATGAAGGCAGTTTCGATGCAGCCATTCACGGCATTGACGAGATCCTCGGTCGCGGGCAGCGCTGGCGCCGCATGCCTTATCACTCGCTGACCGATAAGCAACTGGCCGAGTTGAAAGATTTCCTGCAAAAGCATAAGATGATCTGATGCAATGTTCGAAAGGTGCGTCAGCGACGCACCATTTGCACTATAAAGCCGCGTGGGAGTTAAATATATGTCGAAACGGAAAGTCGCCCTTGTGACTGGTGGGTCTCGAGGTATTGGGCGTGGGATTTGTCTCGAACTGGGGCGGGCCGGTTATGATGTTGTGGTCAACTACGCTACCCGTCCGGATGCGGCCGATGAAGTTGTGGAGGAAATCGACAAAGCCGGAGGATGTGCAGTGGCCGTGGGGGGAAGCGTGGCGGTTGCCGAAGATCGAGCGGTGTTGTTGGCGAAGACGCTGGACCGCTTCGGCCGTATCGATGTGTTGGTGAACAACGCCGGAATCACTTCGCAAGGTCGCAAAGACATTCTGAAAGCCACCGAAGAAAGTTGGGACGTGGTTTTCGGCACTAATCTGAAAGGCCCGTTCTTTCTGACTCAATTGGTGGCCAACGAGATGGTGCGGGAGATAGGCGAAAAGAGTATTGCCGGCGGAAAAATCGTGAATATTTCGTCGATCTCGGCCCATACCATTTCGCTTAATCGGGCCGATTACTGCATGACGAAGACGGCCATAGGAACGATGACGAAGCTCTACGCCCAGCGCCTGGCCGAGTTCGGTATCGGGGTGTTCGAGATTTGTCCAGGCGTGATCGAAAGCGATATGACGGCCGGGGTGAAGGAGAAGTACGACCGCTTGATTGCCGAAGGTCTGTGGCCGATCCGTCGTTGGGGCCGTCCGGACGACGTGGCGAAGGCGGTACTGGCGGTGGTTTCCGACTCGTTCCCCTTCAGCACGGGCGATTGTATCAACGTCGACGGCGGGTTTCATATTCGCACGCTGTAATGGATGATTTCTTGTAGCACAACCACCCTTGACTGCGTGGCCGGTAGATAGGTTTCACTCACGTGCCACGCGAGACGCTTGGTGCGTCATGGACGCACCCTACGAATTGGGTAGTTGAAGTGGATGTGAAACTGTTGACGACTGGGATTTTGCTTTTTGCGTTATTGGAGATGGACGATGATAGATTGTCGGGGGTGTGATGGGTTGATGTAAGGTGTTGTTGTAAAACACTTTATGCAATAATAGCAATAAGCGATTATCTGACCTTTACCTGATCGGCAGTAACGGGCAGAATACCGCGTCCGTGGGCAGGTTGATCTCACGGCAGGTCGAGGCCATGGCTTCGATTCCCGAGCCGGTGGAATCCGGCAAAAACCACAAACACGCGTCAGGTCAAGGAAGACCCAATTTAACAGCAAGGAGTGCTGAAGTGACGAAGTTCAAAATTCTGGCCGCGGTAGCGGCAATCGTGCTTGCCGTTGGTGCATTAGCTACCGACTCTTACGCCCAGCAGAATTACACGGGCGCGGCGGCACAATCCCAGCAGGTGCATTCATCGGTGGCCTTGCTGGACGTCGGTTACGTCTTCAAGCAAGATTCTCATTTCAACTCGCTCAAAGAGAGTCTCAAGCTGGAACTGCAAAGGGCAGACGCTCAGATGAAGGCGGAACGTGATCGGATTATCGAAAGGGCCAAGGGACTGAAGGAACTCAAGATTGGAACGCCCGACTACAAGGCTCTCGAAGCCGAGGTGGCCAAGATGCAAGGTGACCTTCAGGTGAAGGTTCAACTTATGAAGAAAGAACTCATGACTAAAGAAGCCAAGATTTATCATGAGGTCTACACCGAGATCTACCAAGAGGTAGAGGCCATTGCACAGGCTTACGGCTTCGTGGCCGTGATCCAGTTCAACGGCGATCGTGCTGAGCCGGAGAATCCGGAAGCCATCATGCGAGAGATCAGCAAGCCGATCGTCTGGCACAATGCTTCGCTGGATATTACGCCTGAAGTGTTGAAGAGACTCAGCGCGCGTCGCGGCGGCATGGCTAATTCCAACAGCCGTCAGGGACTGCCCGCACAACCACCGCGTCGGTAGCAAGCCACCGCGAAGGCGAACCGCGGGATTGTTCCCATGCTTCGGCATGACAGAACCGCCCGCGTTTGCCGGATGATGGTACGGTTTTGCTTTTTCGATGGTCACACGAGGTTCTCTGGCCGAGGTTGCAAGGCTCTTCCGCATAAGGTCCCTTTCTCACATGGACAACGAATATCGCTTGGTGGATAACCGCAGATTCCAATCGACCGTGGGCGACACGGCCGCGGTCGAAGGTTTCGGGTATTGGACGGGCCGTGACATCCGCGTGGAGTTTCGACCGGCCGAGCCCGACACGGGCATAGTGTTCGTTCGCCGCGATCTGTCGGGTAATCCCCGTATTGCGGCGGTGGTTGAAAACCGGGTCGATACGCCCTTGCGGACAAGTCTGCGAGTGGGCGAGGCGTGTGTGGACATGGTCGAGCATATCCTTTCCTCGTTGGGAGGCCTGGATATAGACAACTGCGAAGTGTGGGTCGATCAGCCGGAGATGCCCGGCTGTGACGGTTCGTCGCTGCCGTTTGTCGCGGCCATCGACAGCGTGGGCAGGGTTTTGCAGGATTCGCCACGGAAGCAAATCGATGTCACCGGTTATTTGTGCGATTGTGAAGGTCCGGCCAGGATCGAAGCGCGACCCAACGCGGGCGGAGATCTGCAACTGGAGTACCATTTGGATTATCCGGGCACGGCCATCGGCCGACAGCACTACAAGCTTACAATCACGCCGGAGAACTTCCGTCGTGAATTGGCTCCCAGCCGAACTTTTCTTTTGCGCGAAGAAGCCGAGCGGCTGCAAACGCAGGGGCTGGGGCGCAGGGCAAGTTTCCGCGATTTGTTGGTATACGATCAGCGCGGACCTATAGATAATGTGCTTCGTTTCGAGAACGAGTGCGTGCGTCACAAGCTTCTGGATCTGGTCGGCGACTTGACCATGGTTGGAGGCTCGCTTTCAGGTACTTTTTCAGCATGGCGAAGCGGACACCACCTCAACGCCCGGATGGTCCGGACGTTATTAAACCAAGAGATCATTGATAGAGAGTACCGGCGCTGCGCGTGATGCGAGGTAAACGGACCGGCAACCCGGTTGTGCCACATCGGCGAGGCCGCCTCTTGGCGGCTCACAAAAAACCTCCGACGCGTGTGGATAACCCACGAAGGAGCCGCCACCATGGCTACGAATATTAGCCAACTTGCCGCTGTCGATGCGCGGGCCGAAATCGGCGACGACGTACATATCGGCCCATTCTCCGTTGTGGGGCCCGAAGTCCGAATCGGACGCGGAACCCGAATTCAAAACAACGTTACGCTGATGGGCAAAGTGACCCTGGGCGAGGAAAATCAGATCTATCCGGGAGTCGTGATCGGCGCAGAGCCGCAAGACGTTTCCTGCAGAGGGATAAACAGCGAGGTCGTGATCGGCGACCACAATATTTTCCGCGAATGCGTTACCATCAATCGTGGAACGGAAAAGGAAGAAGGTATCACCTCGGTGGGCGATCACAACTTCCTTATGGCCTGCAGCCATGTGGCACACGATTGCCAAGTCGGCAGCCATGTGATCATTACCAATAACTGTCTGTTGGGCGGGCACGTTCACGTTCACGATTACGTGACGCTCAGCGGCGCGGTGGCCGTGCACCACTTTTCCACGCTGGGGAGCTATTGCTTCGTGGCCGGCGTAAGTGCCGTGCGTCACGACGTGCCGCCATACATGCTGGCCGAGGGCTATCCGGCCCGTCCGCGTTGCATCAATGTGGTTGCCCTGAAACGGAACGGTTTTTCGTCTGAAGCCATCAATGCCCTGGCCGAAGCGCATCGCTTGATCTATCGGGCCAGGGTCGGATTGGACAACGCGCGAGAAATATTAAGAGGCAACGGGCATCTGGTGCCGCAGGTGAACCACCTGTTGAACTTTGTGCAGAACCAGCAAGAAGGTCGACACGGCCGCGGCCGTGAACGCAGGAGGGCGGCATGAAACCCATACGCATGGCAGTTATCGGAGCCGGTCGACTGGGCGGATTTCACGCTCAAAAGGCGGCCGCTTCGAAAAATATAGAACTGGTTGCCGTGGTCGATCCTGTGGCGGAAAATCGTAATCAAGTGGCGAGCGAGTGTAACACGATGCCCTTGCACGACATCCGGCCCTTGGACAGCCTGATCGACGCGGCGGTGATCGCCTCGCCCACGAAATATCATCACCGTCTGGGGATGGACCTTGTCGAGCGGGGCGTGCATTTGCTTGTGGAAAAGCCGCTTTGTGCGACCTTTGCCGAAGCCGATGAACTGGTCGAAGCCGCCAACCGCCAAGGAGTGGTGTTGCAAGTAGGCCATGTGGAGCAATTCAGCCCGGCACTGGCATCGGCTCTGCCGTATGTTCAGGAACCGAAGTATATAGAGGCCGTTCGTGCCGGTGGATTCACTTTCCGCAGTACGGATATCGGCGTGGTGATGGACTTGATGATCCACGATATCGACCTGGTATTGTCGATGGTGAAATCGCCCGTTCGACGCGTTGAAGCCATGGGACTTTCGGTGCTGGGCGGACACGAGGACGTGGCAAACGCGCGTTTGCATTTCCAGTCGGGTTGCGTTGCAAACTTGAGCGCGTCGCGGGTGAGCCCGACGGCGGGCCGGCATATGCAGATCTGGTCGAGCCGGGCTTATGCGAATATCGATTTCGGCGCGTTGAAAACCACCGTGGTAGAGCCCAGCGAGGCCCTGTTATGCCGTAAGTTCGACGTGGAGAAGCTGACGAGTGAACAGGTCGAATATTATAAGAAAAATTTCCAGCAGGAACATCTGCCACAGCGGGAACTGCAAAGCGATCGCGTTGATGCGTTGACCTTGCAGCAGGGTGATTTTGTGGATAGCATCCGTGCCGGTCGGCAACCGCGCGTGACCGGCGTGCAAGCCCGCGACGCCATCGCCCTGGCCGAGCAGATACTGTTGAAGATCCAAAGCCACGCGTGGGACGAGAAGTCTGGTGGGCCGGTCGGTCCTATGGCTATCCCGCGTAAGAGCGTCATCCCTTCGCCCCATTGGGACAATTCCCATACGGGCACCGCGCCGGTGGAATCGCCGTTCGAGCGAAAAGAAGCCGGATAGTAGTCGGGCATCATTTGATGCCTCCTTTCTCCCCCTGTTCAGCATTCGCCCATGGATTAAAAGCCCGTGGGCCTTTTCTTTTCTTGGATGTTTGCGAATAATCCGGTCTAAAATCCGCCGCAAGCGGCTGGGGTAACTCTACCCTTTCGCAAATCCCCTACATTCCGCCAGAAAACCTTTTCTTGTTCAAAATTGCCTAATCGTGACGATGCAGAGCGATAGCTGCATGTATCACTGTCCATTTTCAGTCCATAGTGATGTACTCCAAACGGTCGGAAACTGTGCGCACGAGTAGTTGGAACATTTCAGCCCTCGTTATGCTTGCAACCGGTGTTTTCGATATAAACGGACATCGTCCAATTGCGATTGAAATACGCACGTGGCACTTTCGGTTACCATGCGGATGACTAGAACCAATATCCTAGTAGTATGCTAATTTTCCGGCATCCGTTTTTGCCGGGTCTCCAAGATATTTGTACAAGAGAAAGTTAGTCGAATGAATCCGTGGAAGAAATTTCAAGATCGTGGTATGAAGTTCAAATTGATCGTATTTTTTCTGTTGGTGGGAATCGTGCCTTTGGCGATAGCTTCCTTTCTTTCTTACCGAGGTGGTGGGGAATCGCTGATGGAAGCCGAGGAACAGTCGTCTGCTTCGTTGCAAGACCATATATTCTCGCAATTGGTAGCTTTGCGGGACATTAAAAAAGGGCAAATTGAAAACTACTTCAACGATCGCAAAACAGATATCGATGTGCTGACATCGAACATTCTCGCTCGGCGCAAAGAGGCTTTTGAGCTTCTGGATGCCGTGCAAAAGTTGAAAACGGCACAGATCGAGTCCTTTTTCGAAAACACATTCGACGAGTTGCGGAATATTAAAGACGATCCCTATACAACTGCAGTGATGAGAGAATTCAACAGTGTTCTCTCATCCGGCGATATTAAAGTGGGCGACGAAAAGTGGGTGCAAATGGCCGCCAAGTGTGACGACCGATTCAAGGAAGTCGTTAAGAACACGGGCTGGTATGATCTGTTTCTGATCAATACCGATGGGCAGATCGTGTATTCGGCAACCCGCGAAGCCGACCTGGGCATGAACATACCCCAAAGCGACTTGAAAGAATCGTCGTTGGGCCGCGCCTTCGCCAAGGCGAAAGAGTTGGACAACAGCGGTATTGCCATCGGCGATTTCCAGCCTTACGCGCCAAGTGGCGGAAAATATGCCGCATTCCTCGTGGCCAAGATGCACAGCAAGTCCGGCGAACACGTGGGCTACTTCGCTCTACAACTGCCCACCGAGACCATAAACGAGATCGTGCAGCGTCGTAACGGTCTGGGCGAGTCGGGCGAAACCTATCTGGTGGGCCGTATTGACGGCAAGACTTCTTATCGCAGCGATCGTATCGTGAAAAAGGGCAATAAGATCGGCATGTCGAAGAGCGGGCCCGGTATCAACGAAGGCATTGACGGCGGGGAAGGTCGAGTATTTAAGGTCGGGAGCACGGGCGCTTTGGAACTATCGGCCTATAATCATGTCGACGTACCGGGGCTGGAATGGGTTTGCATCACAAGCATCTCCGTGGAAGAGGTTCTGGCCGTGAAACTTCCGGGTGAGGAAGAAGATTCTCTTGCCAAATTCAACAACGAATATGGATTCTACGATCTGTTTTTGATTGCCGCCGAGGGAACATGCTTCTATTCAGTCTGCCACGAAGCCGACTATCACTCTAATCTGGTAAGTGGCAAGTTCAAGGACTCGAATCTCGGCAAACTGGTGCGTGAAGTTATCAAAACGAAACAATTCGGCTTTGCCGATTTCGCTCCCTACGCGCCCAGCAACGGCGACCCGGCTTCATTTATCGCCAAGCCGATACTCGACGAAGAGGGCAATATCGAAATGATCGTGGCCTTACAAATGCCGCTGGACACCGTAAACCGAATCATGGGTGTTCGCACGGGTATGGGCCGGACGGGCGAGACATATT
>JAFGTN010000385.1 GCA_016934075.1 Pirellulales bacterium | reverse complement strand
CGACAAGCAGTTCGTCCGCGACTGGCTGGAAACCACCGATTGGGACAAAAACAGTCCCCCGCCTGATCTGCCCGAGGATGTCATCACCAAGACACGCGAAAAATACGTCGAGGCCTACGAGCGATTGACCGGTGAGAAGTTCGTGCCGTAGTGAATGGTACAACACCAGCCGCCGGATTTGCCGTACACTGTGCTTGATCCTTTCAATAGGAGGAACAACAATGCGATGCATTGCATTCTTCATGGCGATGCTCTTGCTATCGGCCGGCCTTGACGCTGCAAAGCCCGAGGAAACGCCTGCACCCGATCAGACTAAATCCATCCAGTATCTCCGCACTCTTGACAATCGCTTTGTGGATACGGAAGGTCGTCAGGTCATCCTTCACGGCATGAATGTGATTAGCAAGTCGAAGGACGAGAACTACTTGAGTTGGCATCGCGACAGCGACTTCGCCGCCATGCGGTCCTGGGGCATGAATTGTATCCGGCTGGGGATCATCTGGGACGGGATCGAGCCGGAGCCGGGCAAGTATAGCAAGGCCTATCTGGACGGCGTGGCCAAGCGTGTCGAGTGGGCGGCACGGAATGGGCTCTACATCTTTCTCGATATGCACCAGGATCTTTTTTCCGTACTATACTCGGATGGCGCCCCAGCGTGGGCCACCTTGCACGATGATAAGCCGCACCACAAGGGCCAGATCTGGAGCGACTCCTACCTGATAAGCCCCGCCGTGCAGACTTCCTTCGACAACTTCTGGGCCAATACGCCCGCGCCGGACGGCGTCGGCATTCAAGACCATTATGCGGCCGCCTGGCAACATGTGGCAAAACGTTTCGCCGGCAATTCCACAGTGATCGGCTACGACATCATGAACGAACCGTTTCCGGGCACGTCGGCTGTGGCCGCACAAATGGCTCTGCTTGGAACCGATTTCGCCGCCATGCTCTCAAAACGATTGGATAAGTCTCCTTTGGAGATCCTGGCGCTCTGGCACAAGCCCGAAGGCCGCGGCATCATCATTGAACAACTGGAAGATATCAAGCTCTTTACGGCTTTTGTGGATGCTCAAAAGAAGCTGAGCCAGGTCTTCGAGCGTGAACATTTGCAGCCCATGTACCAGCGGGTGGCCGACGCCATCCGGGCGGTCGATCCGCATTCCATTCTCTTGCTGGAAACGAACTATCACTGCAACCTGGGGGTTCCAAGCGGAATCGAACCAGTCAAAGCTCGCGACGGCAAGCGAGACGACCAACAGGCCTACGCGCCTCATGGCTATGACTTAGTCGTCGACACTCCGGCCCTCATTCACGCCAATCCTGATCGCGTCAAACTCATTTTCGATCGCCATGGCGAAACGGCGGGGCGTCTGAATATGCCCATGATCATCGGCGAATGGGGCGCTTTCGGCGGAGCGGATGAACGAATTCTTCCCAGCGCGCGAGTACTCCAGAAGCTGTTCGAAGGGCTTCTCTGCGGAGATACCTATTGGCTATACAGCAAGGCGATCGAGAAAAGGCCATACTTTGTGGTACTCAAACGTTCGATTCCCTGTCGAATCGCGGGCAGGCTTCTTCAGTACGGAAACAATCCAAAGACAAACACATTCACCTGTCGCTGGAAAGAGACAAAAGACATCTCTGCGCCGACAATCATTTATCTCACCGAGTCGACTTTGCGGGACCACTCAATTCACCTCGACCCCAAAGGCGCTGGTTTCCAAATGAAACCCGCTGGTGAAAACTCAGGCGACGTCTATCTGACCATTCCTCCAACGGGACTATCAATTCAACGTAGTCTGACAGTGGATTGAAAAAACATGTCCGGACCCGAAGCGATTTCTGCAACACACACTCGAAAACCGAGAAATCGCCGGCCTTGACAAACAGGTTCCGACGTTTTTTGTTAGTATGATTATTGAATTATCCGAGTTAAACCGGAATATTCATGTACCATCGTATATGCACCAAATACTAACCCGCTTTAGAGTGGGTGAACTTGGAACTGGGCAACTATCTACTGAAAATGAGCGATTTGGCTAAATTGATTCTAAGGATTTTTCATGAAAAACCATAAACCGGTTTTTCATGAACAACACCGTCCGATTAGAATCTTGTCATCCAATACATACGGGGATCCTGCCCATACTGCCCGCCTTTGTCAAATTTAATGACTGATGCCGTTGTCCACACCTCCCTCAATGGAGTTAATTCCGCCTAAAGGCTGTTTTTTCGGGGGGTAGTGTGCACTTAATTAACTTGTAATTCTTGTCCTCTCTGATGTACACTCTGTATTGAGTCCTCACGGGGTATGAAACGAGTAGTAGCCGGATTTTCGGAGGATCACTGTCATGTTATGCATCTTCACTTCGAGATATTTTCACGCGTGTTCAAGGAAGAAGTGTGTAATACACGTTTTATTTGCCGGACTACTGCTCATGTTCACGGCCGTCCCGGCCCTTGCCACGCCGCTGGACGATTATGTTGACGCTGCAGATTCCAGCTACACATTCAGCATAACAAACACCTCAACCGGCACGGGCTACACACTCTACACCGTCGCTATGACGAGCCAGACCTGGCGCATTCCGTCGGAGGTCGACCACAATGCCTGGCAGCATAACATGCGGATTTGTGTACCCGATAATGTCACCAGCAACAAGGCTCTGCTGACCATCAGTGGCGGTTCGCACGGTTCGACTCCCGGTGTAGACACGAATCTTGCCGTGTCTACAGGCTCGGTGGTGGCGGCAATCGCAAATGTGCCCAACCAGCCTCTCACTTTTGCCGGCGAATCCTTTTATCGCTATGAAGACGAAATCATCGCCAAGACGGGACGGCTATATATGGACGGGGGCGATGACTATTGGCCGTTATTGATTCCAATGGTCAAAAGCGCCACAAGCGCCATGGACACCATCAGCAGCGTGGCCTTCGATGAAAAGGGCGTGACCGTGAATAAGTTCGTACTCACTGGAGTATCCAAACGCGGGTGGACCACCTGGCTTACTGCAGCTGCCGACAGTCGCGTCTGTGCCATCGCGCCCGCGGTAATCAACGTCCTCAACATGGACGAGCAAATGAAGTACACGAAAAAGGTGTTCGAAGGCGTTACGCAACAGGTCGTGGGAGGATATCCTCAGGCCGTGCAGGATTACGTAAACGAAGGAGTTTTCGACGATCTCGATTCGCAGGCATTCCAGGACATGTTGCAAATCATCGATCCCTACGAATATCGCGACCGCCTAACCATGCCCAAGCTGATGATCAACGCCACGGGAGACGAATTCTTTGTTCCCGACTCGTGCAAAAATTTCCTGAGTGATATTCCGGGGCAGAATTACTTGCGTTTCCAACCCAATATGGGACATGGTGTCAATTCCGACGGTTACACTACACTCACACAATTCTACGATGCCATCGTCAATGATACCGAGTTACCCGACTTTTCCTGGAGCATACAACCCGACGGCTCCATACGCATCACAACAGTTGACACACCCACGGAAGTCAAGCTCTGGCAAGCCACAAACCCCCTTAACCGCGACTTCCGCCAAAACGTTTCCGGCACGACATGGACTTCGTCCGTACTTACCGAGTATTCGCCGGGCGTGTACATCGCCTCCGTACCCCTCCCGTCCCTGGGCTATACCGCATTCATGGCGGAAATGACTTACAATGTCTCCGGAGAACTGATGACCTTCACCACCGAAGTCAACGTGATCCCCGAACCGGGAATGATTGTGCTCCTACTCATCGGTTTAACGGCTATGCTTTCGAGACGCCCGAAAAGGGCCTGATGTGTCCCGATGCGATCTAAATCGGCGTTCCCTCGGTGATCACTGTAACCTTGGCTCGTGGATTGGCGCCCCCGACAGTTCCGGCTTGAAACTCGATGTCGTTTTGTCCGGATTGCACTATCGGCAACTCGCCCCGCGGCACAACATCGCGGATAAACTCTCCCCTCGGCCCGAAAAGCTTGCAATTATCCGCTGCATGAAGTTCCAGATAATGCCCGGCGGGAATTTCAACCGGTAGCGTCAAAGTGCGCCCACCTAAGATGACCGAAGGATCTACCAGTTTGCCTGTTACCAGCGGAAGTGCCTTTATTGGACTGATATAACAGGTTGTCGCTTTGCCTGGTGGAAGATTATTCAACCAGATACCCAATGTCTCCACCTGATCGAAACGAACAGACTCTCTATAGATGGCATAGTGGCCGGAGTAAGGCCATTTGTAATCGGAGTATCGTTCGCCTTCCGGCTCTATCAACTCGAAATAACGCCAGCCCGAAAAATCGATGTCGATATAGTGGTCGCCGATAGCATGTGAAAGGTGATGTGGGCTTCTCAATTGAATATTGAGTAACTGCCCCTGGCCATCACCATGAATCCACAGCCCCAGGGCCTGGTGCTTGCTAAGGTTGATGGGCGGAGAAAAAGTTCTTTCAAATTTCGCCCAGGTGCCCGCATGGAGTTTAGCCGTGCTCGCCGCCGTGATGCATCCGCTCACCGGACCGACTTTCACCTGCTCTTTCGATGTTCTCAGTTGGGCCGTCACTCCGCCGGCAACCGCTCGTGCGGGGAAATCGCCTTCCCGCGAGAAATCGCTCACAACGACATTACCTTCGGTTTCATATGGTCCGGCCGTCATAAGGGCCTCGATCCGCAGTTGTAGCGGTTGCGTGGCGAACCGATTGTTCGTCTTCCAGCGACTGCTCCAAGGTTCCCGGCTTACCACCTTGTGCTTTGCGTATTCGACCGGCCGGAACTGCCAACCGCTGTGAAGATCACCGCTGAGCGTAAATTCGGCTCCCGGTTCACGCAACCGAGCCTTAATCGACTCGGAGACCTTGCCCGAATGGCGCAAGTTCTCATATCGTTTAATTATCTTGGCCAGTTTCGGAAGTGCCGGCACGCTTGCGACATTGCTGGGATTGATCCCCATCAGCGCAAAGCCCGTATCGGTCCCAAGGCACTTGGCCATCAGATACTCGATATCGTCGTCGAAAGTAGGTTCGGTCTGTGCCCCGCTCCAACTTTTCAGGGCCCACCATCCCAGTTCACCCGGCAAAAACATTCTGCGACTGTCTTCGTTGGCCGCGCAGTGCAAGTCGATGAATTTTTTATGGCTACGGGTGGGATGGTCCCACGCGCAAAATCTCGATCGCACACACCAGAGGTGGTGATGGAAAGTGCTCATCTCCATAAGTGCGGGCCGCTTGAGACGCTTCCATATCTCATATACGAAACGGGAACCATAATGCCAGCCATTTTCTCGCCCACCCAATATATCCTCGCCGTCCAACGCATCCAGATAAATCATGTCGAAGCCGCAGGTATTGAACGCCTCGGCCGTGCATGCGGCGACTTCTTCGAAAAGCGTGGTTTCCGGATCCGGCACAAAAAGCCCGAAACACTCCTTGAGATGATATACCTTCGCCCCTTTAGCATGTGCTGACACCTTTGTCCCGCAAGCACCTCGCCGGCAGGCAGTGAAAGCGTATGGCGGAGTCTTCGAGATGCCCGAATAGGTAATCAACTCGTCGTCGATCCGCAAGGTGACACTATTGCGGACGAAGAATCCCGTGATCGTCGACATCTTTTCAGTCGTCTCCACGACGGGCACGGCATCGGCTCCGGCAAGCAGATCCTTGGCCAACGTGAACGTGGCATCCTTGGCCAGGCGCGGGTCGGGCACGGGTGTGATCCATGAACAAGACTTATTGATAAAGAAAGCATATGTATGAAGTCCGGCCTTGATACCCGCCCCGTGCAGCTTGTCAATCACGGCCTTGAGACTCTTGAATCCCTGGGGATATGTTTTGGGGTTGGGCCGGCAGTCACCAAAACGAAACGAATTTCCGCCGTGGAAGTCGATTTGATTCATACCCAGGTCGGTCGCCAGCTTGATCCAATCATCTGCTTTCTCGACCGTCATGTCCCCAAAATTAAATAGGTAGGAGCCTGCGTTTATCGGTTTGCCCATGGCAAATGGGCCGCCGATAGGCGATTGCGGCAGCTCCGGCGCGTCGGTCACTATCTGCTGCAAAACTCCTCGCATCTTATCCGACGGGCAAGCGGCCAGCGCCACTCGGGCACCGGCCATTTCGAACCTCGGATAACAGAACGCTCTTATCCGCGATGCCGGTTTTGGCAGTTCATTAACCTTGGTTTGCAAGTTCAAAGCCAGAGCACAGGCGGCGAAAGACTCGTCGGGCGTTCCTTTCAGAGTAAGTGGAATATCGACAAAGGTAAACTCTTCGACATGATCGCCGGTAACCGAAACAACCTCAAACACAAGATACTGATCTCGTGCTTCCGCCCGCAAAACTGCTTCGACATTCGAGCTGCCGAAAGTCAGCCTGATACACCCGTCGCTCCAAACGGCCGAAGAGGCATCATGTAATTTGCCGTTTTTCTTGATCCGAGCCAGTGGTGCTTTTCCACCTCCGCCACAAAAGTCGCGACCTGTTTGCTTGTCGATGAAGTGAAGGCTTCTGGCATCCGGACCGACGACATATTTGAGAAAGTCGTTTTCAAGCGTGAAGGTGCCGCTCGGCGCAGCGCCACTTGCCCACCGAGGTAATGAGAGACCGGAAGCCGCCAGCCCGGTTCCGGCAGAAATGAACTTACGACGGGTCAAGTACTCTACCATGGTCGATGCTCCTCTGATTTTACTCACCATGCCGGAAAGAATATTTTTAGCAGACAAAGTATTCAACACAATCGTGCTAAATTTGTCACCGGATGATCTTGTAGCCTGTGACAGTCAAAATGATGAGAGGCATTGTTAGCCCCGTCGCCCGCGACGGGTATTGATGCTTCCGGCCGCAGGCGACCGGGCTAACATTTTTTTCATACCCTTCGTGGTATAAAAATCACTCACCTTTCTTACTGTTTCAGAGTATGAAGTTCTAGTATTACAAACGGTTATGGATGACGTCAAACAGCAGAGGTATTATTTCTCTGCCGCTATTTCCTTTCGTGTTTTTTTCACGATCTCGATGAATTGACGTCCCAGCGACTCGATGCGTTTCAAGTCTCCATTCATAATCGCGTCCTTTGGGGCCAGCGTGCTGCCCATCCCCAAGGCGCACGCACCCGCCCGAATGAATTCACCAGCCGTTTCCTGATTCACTCCACCAGTCGGCATCAACGGGATCTGCGGCAGGGGACCATGGATGGCCTTGATCAATTTGGGGCCCGTGATTTCCGACGGGAAAAGTTTGATGATATCAGCGCCTGCTTGCCAGGCCGTGAGAACTTCGGTCGGCGTCATCGCGCCGGGCATGATCGGTTTCGCATAGCGACGACAGATTTCGATCACATCCAGATTCACCGTCGGAGCCACTATAAACTCGGCACCCGAGAGCATGGCGATGCGAGCCGTTTCTGGATCGAGCACCGATCCGGCGCCCAAAAGCAGCTTGTCGCCCAAGCGATCCGCGATCTTCTCCAATACCCTATGGGCCGCCGGCACCGAAAACGTTACCTCCACAACCTCAACACCACCGGCCAGCAAAGCCTCGGCCACATCGACCAAACGCTCCCCGCTGGAGGCTCGCAAAATCGCAACAACACCTGTCTGGTGAACTCTCTGTAACGCCGCGGGATTCGACATCTTATGATTCTTTCTAACTGGACTTTTGCAAAATTGCGAGTCAAGGGCACTTAGATATAAATTGGCGGCGCATCCGGCAATTTATATCTAAACGCCGCAGAGATGTTAACTTGTTATTTGTCAATGAATTAGTGTCACTTAAGACTATCTAAAAGAAACCTTCGCTTCGCAAAGCTTTCTTTTAGATGTGCCCTTGACTCGCAATTTTGCAAAAGTCCAGTTCTAACATAAAGCCATTGCCTTTTGTCACATATCAGAATATCGTAAAGGCGTTATTCAGTAATGTCAATAAGCATCACCCAAGTCCCGTGAATGTCACGGCATATACACCGGTACAACAGTTACCCGCTCTAAAAATGAACAGCAACCAACGAGTTCGCGAAGCCTTGACCAACGGCCGCCCCGATAGACCGCCATTGGGTTTTTTCGCCATAGACGCCGATACGGCCGCAAAAGTACTCGGCCGCGAAACCTATTGGCGTGCCAAAGCCAGATGCCAGATCGCATTCTGGGAAGGCCGGCGCGATGAAGTCGTGCAAAGCTGGATCGAAGATGCCACCGAACTTTATCGCAAACTCGATGTGATCGATATCATTCCGGTCTGTTGCGACGCGGCCGGAATGGCACCACCCAGGAATTACGACCCCGATCCTCCTCGCAAAGTTGACGAAAACACCTGGGAAGATCGCCAAGGATGCGTATACAAATATTCTCCGCAAACCAAAGACATCACCATGGTCCACGATCCCCAAATGTGGACCCGCGAACATGCCGTTGAGGAGGAACTGTACGATGGAGAATCGCCCCTGGTCGACGAATCGGTATTCGAAGCCATCGATGCCATCATCGACAATTTCAAGCAAGACCGTTTCATCCTCGGTCCCTCCGGAGGCGAAATGGCATGGCTCTTGTTAGGCGGCATGGAACGGGGAATGATGGAAGTCGCCGCGCGGCCGCAAGACGTCAAACAAATCTATCTTTCCCATGTCAAGCGTGCCCACGAACGAGACGATCAGTTCATTCGCCCCGGCCAAGACGGTGTCCTCTGGGGCCAAGACCTGGCCAGCCAAAACGGCCCCATGATAAGCCCGCAAACCTACCGTGAACTTTTCTTCGACGGATTCCGTTCACGCATCGAGGCTGTCAAAAAGAAAAACCAGTTCGTCATCAAACACGCTTGTGGCGACAACCGCCTCTTCTTCGACATTTTCGTCGATCTTGGCATAGATTGCTACCAATCCATTCAAGCATCCGCCGGCATGGATATCGTCGAAATCCAACGCGACTGGGGCGACAAATTCGCGGTCTGGGGCGGCATTCCGGTAGAACACCTGCTGGTGGGTACAGCCGATGACGTGCGCGCCGACGTAGATCGTTTCATGCGCGAAGTAGCCCCCGCCGGAAGATGCATCCTCGGCACAAGTCATTCGGTCGCAGTGGGCTCAAAATACGATAATTTCATGGCCCTGCTCGATCAGTTTGACAAACACTGCAATAAATAGGGAGGGCGTAAATGCGTCGAAACTGTTTTCTCGCGATGAGTATCAGATTTAATAGTGCTGACCAGTTTTCGTCGTCCGTAGACTTCGTCGTGCTATTGCTAGCAATCAGATCCACCCGCATGAAGAGTTATGGTTCTTCACGGAATTTAGTTGGAAAAAATGGTACTGTCGTGCTCCGCACGAAGGTTTTTAGGGATGGGCTAACAAAAGTATGAAAAGAAGCTCCTTGGACCATAGAATAGCCGAGGAGCCTTGACAGAATATACTTCCGTCAGCATCCGGTTATTCCCTGGTAGGTTGCCCCTCAGCAGTGCCTACCTCCGCTTCACCAGACCATGGCATTATCATCCTAAAGTTTGTCTTGAGTCAATATACTTTTGTTAGCCCATGCCTAAAAACCTCTTGCCGAAGGCAAGTTGACATTGTTTTCACCCACTAAATTCCGTGAATAGCCAGAGTTATGAACGGTGTCTCTTGGAACTTTTCCGGTGGTTTGGGGCACCTATTCGATGGCTCCCAACTTGATAAGCACACTTTGCATCGCTCGATTTTGTTTACCTTCATCGCCGGGCAGGGCAGTGCCACCGACGTAATACAAGGGAGCATTACCCCACTCGTCACGTTCATTGATGTCCGCGCCTGCCTTGACGAGCATCTCTATTAGATGAACATGCTCGTTTTCCACGGCTGTCACAATACTCCCGGAAAGGCTAGCACCGTGTTCGATGCACGCTTGTATCATGTCGGAGTTATCGAATGCGATAGCCCTGGACAAAATAGTCATGTCATGTTTACCCATGGCTTCGATCGAGTTGCCTTCGGCCAAATATTGCGCCAAATCGTCCGCAGTTCCATGCTTGCCAAGCTCTTCGATACGGCAGTATGGATTCGGAATCTCCACTAGATGGTCAAGAAAGTCCGTGAATGAATCGGCCAGCGGCACCATAGTCACGTCGATGGGAATCATGTCATCGTTATCTGCGATTTTGTACTTATAAGCTGTGAAAAATACTTTGCCCGCATTGCTTCCACGATATGCTATGCAGATCTGGCATTCACTATCGGTTATGGCAATGGGTAGAAATCCATCAATTTTCACAGGATTCAATTCACGCAAGTGAAAAAGACTGTTTCTGATACCAGAGTATTCATTAGCTGGTAATAAGGGTAGAAAAGATAGAACTTTATGAATGTCGCCCGCCCAGGGTAGGCCCTGCTCTGGATCGCATATTCCACCATTATGAAGGGAAAGAAATTGTTTATAGTCATCTGGAAGCTGGCCTCTAATTTCCTTTTCAAATATGCTGATTTCTTCGAGTGTCAGGGGTGGTCTAGGACTCTCGAAGTGGATGTTCTTTGGCACTGTGAGATTTTCTTTCACGAAAATATCAGTCTTGACAGGGTAGACGAGTGGTTTGTTTTTGAGGCATCCGAGAAAATAAGTCGCTATGAGCAACGCTACCACAATTGCCACGAAAATCGTGATTATGAAATAAATGCGAGCATGCCCCCCAACTATTTTCTTGGATGCTTCATAGTTATCCATTATTTCACACTACATTAAAATGGCCCAGCGAGTTATCGCTGTCTGCCACTAGGACGAAACGCACTCCATCATCCTACCACTAAACATCAGTATTCAACACCCGCCCTCTCAAATCGCTGTCTTAAAGCACTCTTTGACTCAGCACGCGGGAATTTGTTGGGACCCAACACGTCTATTTTCAGATCTTCCCGTAACTCTCGCTCACATTCGTCGTAGAATGTACCCGATCCAACCGGAAGGGGGCAAGGGTGTAAATGAGTCAGAAATGCTGAACATCCGTCAAGAAACGGGAATTGATACCTTTTCGTCCTCTGATGGCTCCATAAATATCGTTTTCACTCCACAACGACGGCCGTGCCGTAGGCCACGATTTCCGCGGCGCCACCCATCAGCATCGACGTGGTAAGCCGGACTGACACAACCGCGTTGGCGCCCATCCGCTGGGCCTGATCCGTCATGCGGTCGATGGCCTGCTCGCGGGATTCGCCCATCAATTTCGTGTATTCCGAAATTTCGCCACCGACCATATTACGAAATAAGGCGGTCAATCGCTCCCTGGCGATAGACACGAAGAGAATCACCATACCGAAAATCAAGGCGATCGCGCCTATTTTGACCACCACCGAAACTTTGGGATCCTCGACCAGTTCCTCGATCATCGTAAACGCCCCCCAACAAAGCAAGAGAATGGCTCCCAAAGAAAAACAAATCCACCCCAGGCCGCGCTCGAGTCGATTGTATATGTTACTCCAATATCGACCGAGTTCGGCGTTCGTAGGTTCTTTGAACTGTATCATGTCAAGAGTCTCCTTAAACTGAACAAGTTCCTCATATTCCCGACGGCAGGACTCGCAAACTGATAAATGACGCTCGATACTCTCGCGTTCATCGGCTTCAATCTCCTCGTCCACATAGCCGTTGATCCTCTTCTTATAATCTTCGCAATTCATGGTCGGTGTTCTTGCATCGACGCCGCAACCACGTGTAGGCAACCTTTCTGAGAATGCTGGAGTACCATGTATAGAAACTCGATTCGCCGCGAAATTGGTGAATATGCCGCCAGGCTCTGACGAACGCCTCTTGCGAAATATCCAAGGCATCTGCATGATCGCCTACCAATGCCATGGCGAGACGGGTCGCTCCTCCGGCGTAACGTCGAACGAGCAGGCCGAATGCGTCTGTGTCGCCGCTTTGACACTGCTCGACAAGTTTGTCGTCGGAAGGTTCCATTGGTGCTTTTTATGCTGCCTTTCACATGGTTAGACTCTTAGAGTAAGTAGTTTATTCGCCCAAAAAGTGAAAAAATACAAAATATTTCACTTTGGGGGAATAGTAGCAAATAAGGGCAAAAAATAGTCACAACTATTCATTATTGACTGGCGGGTGATTCCATATTTGAACTACAACGAGGTAATTTTCAGGTCGGGTCGACATCGACCAGCGGCCTCGGATAGTCGTCGAACGTGGTTGCTTAGGCGACTGGAAAAGCGATATCGTTGAAAGGAACGATCGTTTGGCTCACTTGATCGCACACGTCGAACGCAAGTCGCGTTATCTGCTTGCTGACAAAATGCCCGACGAACACGAGGAGAGCATTAATCGAGGCACATTTCTAACGTTCCCATGAATCCCTCCGAAACTCACGCACTAAGAGGTGTTGCCAAAGCCGTCTAAAAAATCAATAATAGATCCAAGAGATGTCTCAACTATTCGAGTCTCCTACGAAGTGTTCAGCAAATTATTATAAAATCCTCCTCTAGTACATGTCGGATTCGAATTCGCCGGAAATGTTATATATTATGAAAAGATCTATCACGATAAAAGCTTCTGTTCTTCTTCTGGCGGTTTTCCCATGCGTTGCGGTATGTAGTGACAGTAACCAAGGTGATAGCCGCAAAACAATAGATAAGGATCACAAAACAAAGATCATCGCTCACCGTGGAGCATCCGGCATTGCCCCGGAAAATACCGTCGCCTCAATAAAACTTGCGTTTGAAAAAAATGCGGATGTCGCGGAGATCGACACATTTCTTTCAAAAGATGGGCGTGTCATGGTCATTCATGATGAAACAACAAAACGGACTGCCGGTGTTGATTGGGTCGTATCTAAAACCGATTCTGCAAAGCTGCGCCAACTTGACGTTGGCTCATGGAAAAGCCCGGATTACGCCGGCGAAAAAATCCCTTTTCTTGAGGATATTATCGAAGTTATCCCCGAAGGCAAGGAATTGTTTATCGATGCAAAATATGACCCCAATATTGTCCCCCATCTAAAAAAAGTCATCTATGCAAGCAACAAAAAAGGACAGATGCTGATCGCTTCCATTAAATTTGATGTTGTTGTTGCATGCAAAAAACAAATGCCCGATGTGCCTGTATACTGGGGATTCATTACTGAAAGAGATAAAAAGACAGGCCGGTATTTACCGTACGATACGGCAGTCATAGAAAAAGCTGTTGCCAATGGATTTGCGGGACTTTCCTTGCATCATAAGGGATTAACCAAAAAATATGTTGAGAAGGCACATAAAGCCGGTTTGAAAATAATCGTATGGACGGTTGATGGCATTAACGATGCCAAAAGGTTAATGGAGTACAATGTCGATGGCATAGCAACAAAGTTACCCGGTGTGATAAAATCGCATATCTCTGACTAGAATCGCCAGAAGACCTAATTACTGTCATACTCCGATGTTTGAATATTCTGCTGGTCGTCGCTCTTCTCTTCGCTGGAAATCTTCGGGCTGAGATGAAAACGCCCGAAACATCCAAACATTTTGAAAAATTGACGGATCCGGAAAGCGGCACGGTTTCATACGTCCTAAAAACCCATGTGGCCCCGCAGCAGCAATCGTTCTATTACCGTGCCTATCCGAACGGCATCGCACGCTACGACCTTAAAACGGGCAAGCAAAGCATGATATGCACAACCGCGGATACAAAACCCGCGACACACGCCCACAGCTCACCCGACGACCGCTACTTCGTCTATGACCAGCATGTAGGCAAACTCTATCGCGGCTGCGCGTGGAACGTGCTTTTCTACAACTCAACGACCAACAAAACCATACGCATCGCACACATTCCGCAATACAATACCATAGATAATCCCTCGGGGCTTCATCCCGACCCCCACCCGCAGTTTGTCCTCAACGGCCGCTACATCGTTTCCACCGTAAACGCGGACGGAGCAATGGCCGTTTTAAGCAGCCACCGATCGATCGACTTTGCCGCCAGACGTCCACTGTTGATGGCGTGCACAACCAGTGACGCGCCACGCACGGTGTCGCCGGCGGCGAAAACACCTTCTACACTGGTCATGTGATTCTCGACCGCCACGTTGCCGCGCGAATCCAGTCGCAGGCCCATGGGATTGACGAGACCGGCATGGGTCACGTGCAGAAATCCCATGGCTATCAGTACCAGGTCGGCGCGGATCGTGAATCCGCTACCCGGCCGTTCCTTCATCTCCCAGCCGTTTTTCCCGCTCACCCAATCGACCATTGCCAGATGCAACTGGTTAACGTGCCCACCCGCGCCGGATAGTTCTTTGGTCAACACGCTCCACATACGCTCGCAACCTTCTTCATGAGAGCTCGATGTTCGCATGATCCGCGGCCACATCGGCCAGGGTGTTTCCGGATTCGATTCTTCGGGCGGTTGCGGCAAAATCTCCAACTGCCTCACGCTCAGCGCGCCTTGGCGGTTCGCCGTTCCCACACAGTCGCTGCCCGTATCGCCGCCGCCTATAACGACGACGTGTTTTCCGGCCGCAGTTATATGCGGGGCGCTGAAATAGTCGATCGAATCGCCCGCCACGATGCGGTTCTGCTGCGTCAGATAATCCATCGCCAGGTGAACACCGTCCAGGTCGGCGCCCGCCACGTCCAGCGTGCGCGGTTCTCCAGCCCCGCCACATATACATACGGCATCGAAAACCTTCTTCAGATACCTGGGCGAAACATCCAGTCCCACTTCCACGTCGACTTCGAACTTCACGCCCTCGGCCTTCATCTGTTCGATGCGCCGATCCAGTATGCTTTTGTTCAACTTGAAGTCGGGGATGCCATATCGCAACAATCCACCGATGCGATCGTCTTTCTCGAAGACCACAACCTCGTGTCCCGCACGAGCCAGATCTTGCGCCGCGGCCAATCCTGTGGGCCCCGAACCCACGATGGCCACTCGTTTGTTCGTCAGGTGATCAGCCGGCATGGGTCGAACGAAACCTTCCTCGAACGCGCGCTCGATGATCTCGCACTCGATCTGTTTGATGGCGACCGCTTTGTCGTTTATGGCCAGAGTACAAGCCGTTTCGCAGGGCGCGGGACAAACACGGCCCGTGATCTCGGGGAAATTATTCGTCGAATGCAGATTCTCCGCCGCCCGTCGCCAGTCACCGCGGTATACCAGATCGTTGAACTCAGGTATACGGTTTTCCAAGGGGCAACCGATACCGTGGCAGAATGGAATGCCGCAATCCATACAGCGAGCCGCTTGCTCGTCGATCACTTTCAACGACAGTTTAGCGTCAACCTCATCCCAGTCGGTCAATCGCTGCTTGACGGGCCGATACCCGCGATCCTGCCTGTGATACTTCATGAATCCACGTGGATCAGCCATGGAAAACCTCCTCTGTCGCCGCAATGGATTCATCGCCGACCTGTTCACGTTCGCGTTGTTTGGCCAGCGCCTTGCGATAATCGATGGGCATGACTTTCACGAATTGGCCCGCCATTTCCTGCCACTTATCCAGAATCCGTTTTGCCTGTTGACTGCCGGTGTATTTGTAATGTCTTACGATCAGGTTGTGCAGGAACTCGCGATCACTTTCCTGCCAGATAGCCTCCAGGTCGACCATGTCCAGGTTGCAAAGCGTGTCGAATAGCTGATGCTCGTCCAGCACGTAGGCTATACCCCCGCTCATTCCGGCGGCAAAGTTCCTGCCCGTGCGGCCGATAACAACCACCGTGCCGCCCGTCATGTATTCGCAGCCGTGGTCGCCCACGCCTTCCACAACCGCGATCGCTCCGCTGTTACGCACCGCGAATCGCTCGCCCGCCAGTCCGTTGATATAAACCTCGCCCTTGGTGGCACCGTACAATAGCGTGTTGCCCACGATCACATTGTTCATCGCCACAAAAGGCGACCCGTCAGGCGTTTCCACGATTATCCGTCCGCCCGAAAGCCCCTTGCCCAGATAATCGTTGGCCTCGCCCTTCAAATGCAAGGTCACACCGGGCGCCAGAAAAGCTCCGAAGCTCTGACCGGCTGTTCCGCGACAGTTTACCTTGAGTGTATCGTCCGGCAAGCCCGCCGCTCCGTGCCGCTGCACCACGCGGTTGCTGAGATAGGCGCCCAAAGTACGGTCGGTGTTATGGATATCGATATCGATTTCCGTCGGCTTCTTGTTATCGATGCAATCGCCGATCTGTTCCAATATTTTATGATCCGGGTGATCCTGATGCGTGTCGCTCTGTTTACGAATACGGCGTCTCGGCATTTTTCCGCTTGTATCGCACGACGCGAACACGGCCGAAAAGTCCAAGCCCCTGGCTTTCCAGTGTTCGATCGCCTCACGGCAATTCAACCGTTCCACGCGGCCGACCATCTCGTCGAAATCGCGGAATCCCAGTTCGGCCATAATCCGCCGTACATCTTCGGCGATGAACGTTAAAAACCGCACCAGGTACTCGGCCTTACCGGCGAATTTGCCTCGCAGCTCCGCCTCCTGCGTGGCGATCCCCACCGGACAAGTGCCCAGATGGCACTT
>JAFGTN010000384.1 GCA_016934075.1 Pirellulales bacterium | reverse complement strand
CGGTGGAAAGTGAGGAAGTTGGCGTCGTGATAATTGTTGGCTCCGCCCAGACCGTCGGGGTAGGCGGTGCGGGATGCGATAATGATGTCCGACCCTTCAAAATGCCAATCCATGTACTGGAAGCCTATCTTGGTCACGTCGGACAGGTCCTGAACGATGATCCGTTCGACGTTCCAGTCGGTGAGGCTGTCGGATGACATCAGGGCCATAGTATTGCGGATGGTAGCGGGTCTGAGGCTGGCGGAATAGTTGTCGTCGTTGACGATGCTGGCGACGGTCCAGTACTTGTCGGTGCCTTCGTGGTAGCGGATAGTGAACTTCTTGGCCCCACCGGGGAACTCGACAAGGGAGTTGTTGGGATCGAAAGTGATGGTGTTGATGTCTTGGGCGGAGACCATTGCCGCATATTCGGGGGTGGAACCGGCCGGCAGGTCTACGCGGAGAATGTTGGCGATGTCGCCGTTGCGATCGACCACTGCATTGCCTTCGAGCCAGCCGTTGAAGCTGCTGCCGGGCAACCAACCGGTGTCGCTGGTCAGGGCATTAGTGTGTGTCCAGTTGGAGGCATCAAGTAGATTAGCGCCGATCGGTGCACTCATAATATGAACACGATATTGATAAGGCCAGCCGCCGCCGGCGCCGTTATCCTCGTAGGCGCGCCAGATGCGTCCGTTGTGAATGACCAGGGGCATGGATGAGGTATGATAGCCGACAGTACCGGCGGCTCGAAGCAGTCCGCTGGAAGCATCCACGGGATTAGTCCACGTGTAACCACCGTCCGTGGACTTGCGGATGACGAGATTCCCGTGGCTTTTACTCGTACCGAGCATGTAGAGGTCGTTGTCGAGGACGAACAGGCCGGACCAGTATTGTCCGACAATATGACTGGCCAGCGTCCAGGTCTGTCCCCGGTCGGTGGATCGAAACACTTCGCTGGCGCCCAGGCCACCTTCGTTGCCGTTCGGCCCGAAGAAGTCGTGGGAGGCGACGTAGTCGCCGCTGGGCAGAATAGCGAGAGATGGCGAGCCGATGTACCGGCCACTGGATTTGGGCGAGTGAGTGATGACCACACCGGGGACGGTGACGCCATTGAACTCGGTTGTCTGACTGCTCGCGGGGATTTGAATCAAGCAACCGATGTACAACGCCCCAATACAGCAGATCATTGGGAGCCGAAGCATACGTGGCTCCTTCACAACGGGCGTTCAACTGGTGGAAAATCTGATATGAGACTCGATCCCCAATAATGTTGAATCTAACCGAGAGTGATTGGCGCGTCAAGATGCTGTGAATCTGGTTATGGGAGGATTTCCGTTACGCCACCGTCTCGTTTATATATATGTGAAAGCCGGACTGAGCCCTATTGTAAGGGTCGGGGGCCACTGTTATTCTGTATAGAAGGCTCCCCGGTCGCTAGGACTGTCATGGAGTACAACCATTTAGGGGGTCATTCGTCGCGAAGAACACCCAACCGAGTTTCACAATGACCAATGCCCGCCAGTTGTCCACGGCTTTTGCCCTTTTCCTTTTTCCGATTCTAGTTTTTGGTCTCGTTCTTCCCGTCGCCGCCGAAGATCCACCCAAGTGGCCCGATCTCAAAAAGGCGGCACCCGAGGTTCAAGAGGTCGTTCCCGGCTTTCTCTGGATTGACGCCGAGGACTTCAAAGACTACGGCGGTTGGACGCTCGATACACAGTTCGTCCACCTGATGGGCTCCGGATATCTGCTCGCCGCGAGTGTCGGCAGGCCGGTCGAGGATGCTACTACCACGGTTGACATCCGCGAGGCCGGAACGTACCGCATTTGGGTTCGAGCCAAAAACTGGTTCAAAGAACATTCGCCGGGACAATTTCGACTCTTAGTCAATCGCTCGCCCGCCAAGCCGGTCTTTGGAACCGAACCGACAGAAAACTGGTGTTGGCGAACCGCGGGCGATTTCAAGCTTCCCGCCGGGCTGGTAAGCCTGGCACTTCACGATACGACCGGCTATTACGGACGCTGCGACGCGATTCTGCTTACGACCGATCTGAATTACGTTCCGCCGGATAAGACACAAGATATCGCAAAGGAACGAGCCCGGTTAACCGGCCGCTCACTGGAGCCGAAGCAGGGCGGCACGTTCGACGTGGTGGTCGTCGGCGCGGGGGCCGCCGGGACGAGCGCCGCAATCGCCTCGGCCAGAAACGGCGCGAAAACGGCGATCATCCAGAATCGCCCGGTCCTGGGAGGCAACGCGAGCATCGAACTGGGCGTGCCCATCTGCGGGGCGGCCGGGCATCAGGCAAATGCAAGAGAGGGAGGCATCATCGAGGAGGCGCTCCGCATCAAGACGCGTTTCGGATATCACAAGATGAGCGAACCGTTTCGGATTCTCGCCGAGCGCGAGAAGAATCTCACCGTTTTCTATAACAAGCACGTTTTCGACGTGGTGATGGATGGAAAGAGGCGAATTCGAGCGGTGCGGGCCGTCGACACGCTCGACGGTGACGTCACCGAGTATGCCGGCAAAATCTTCATCGACGGTACCGGCGATGGCTGGGTCGGATTCTATGCAAAGGCCGACTATCGCATGGGGCGCGAAAGTCGCGACGTGCATGGCGAGGACCTGGCGCCGGAATCGGGCGATCGGATTACGCTCAGCGGTTGTATCATGGGCCGCCTGGCCCTTTCCCTCCGCGCGATCGAGACCGACCATCCGGTCAAATTTGTTCGACCAGAGTGGGCTCCTAAAATTCCCGATCCCGTAGGATACGGGCGCCATATTCGCAACACGATCGGAGGTAACTGGTGGTTGGAGCATCCTGGCGATATAGACGATCTGTACGACGCCGAACGGGCACGCGACGAGCTGATTCGCATCAGTTACGGCTACTGGGATTACATCAAGAACCGCTGGCCCCAGCGAAATCGGGCAAAGAACTGCCAATTGGTCTACGTGCCCTACATGGACGCCAAACGCGAGTCGCGACGGTTGCTGGGCGATCATATCCTCACCCAAAACGACGTACTTGCCGGCACCGTGTTCCCCGACGCCATCGCTCACGGCGGTTGGCCGCTGGACATCCATCATCCCCAGGGCATCTACTCCGGCGAGGAGGGCGCGTTCGACTATAACGCGAAGGTTCCCCTCTACACGATTCCCTACCGGTGCGTCTATTCGCGGAATATCGATAACCTCTTGATGGCCGGCCGCGACATGAGCGTCACCCACGTCGCTCTGGGAACGGTCCGCGTCCAGGGAACCTTGTCGGCCATCGCCCAAGGAGCCGGTACCGCGGCGGCGATGTGCGTGGAGAAAGACGTTTCTCCGCGTGAATTGGGCAAGCAGTATATCGAGCAGTTGCGGCAACGATTGCTGAAAGACGATCAATTCATTCCAGGCGCAAAAAACGAAGACCCGGCCGATTTGGCACGAACAGCGAGTGTTCGCGCGACTTCCCAAGCGGATCGGCTCATCTTCGACCGGGATCGCATCAGCCCCGGCGACGCGCACGAACTTAACACGATAAGAGCGGCCATGTTTCCCGCTGCGATAAAAGGACCGATCCGCTCCGCATTCGTACTCCTGAAATCCGACCTGAAGAAACCAACTCGCGTTACCTGTGACCTCCACGGTTCCTCCGATTTTGCCGACTTCTCGTCCGAGAAGGTCTTGAGCCAGGCGACACAAACCGTGCCGCCCGGTGGGCCTCGCTGGGTACGGTTCGACTTCCCCGAACCTGTAAATGTCGAAACTCCCTTCCTATGGATCTCGCTTTCGAAAGCCCGCGGCGTCTGGTGTTTCCTTGCGGGCGAGGCGCCGCCGGGATCATGCCGCGCGTATGGCGGACCCAAGTGGACCGTATTGGAAAACCAGTACTACGCCGTCGCCTTCGACCCGCCGGTTGGAACGGCGCAAGACGGAAAGGCCGAGAACGTGATAAACGGTTTTTCCCGGCCGATCGGTACACGAAGGAATCAGTGGATATCCGACCCGTCGAAGCACCTGCCTCAGTCGATCGAGTTGACCTTTGCGAAAAAGACGCGGCTCGAAAAGATACTCCTCACATTCGACACTAACGTCGATACAAGGCGATTCGCCGGATCAGTTCCCCAGGAATGCGTCCGCGACTACGAACTGGCCTTCTTCGACGGCCACGACTGGAAGCCACTCACTACCGTTAAGGACAATTACCAGCGGCGACGCGTCCACACGTTTGCCCCCATCCAAGCCGAACGCCTGCGTCTTACGGTTACCGCCACGCACGGGGATAAATCGGCCCGGGTTTTTGAAGTTCGGGCGTATTAGTATGGATGATCCCTTTTCGGTTCTCCAATTCACTATTCTTCGATCTTTTCGTCAATGCGAAACGTCTCAAAGTATTCCATGACGACCGGTGGTAACTTATCAACACCTCTATTGGTGGAATAGACCGCGGTATACCATTTGTTGGATCGTTGGAACACGATTTGAAAACCTGCTCCGGTATCTCGAGGATTTTTATTTGTCATCAAGTTGGCAGCCGATCCCTGGAATGTGATTTTCTCAGCAGTCTTGATCTCTTCAGAAAATTCATCGAGAGAGGTTTCCCAAACCAAAATCATCCCAAGGGGATAAGATGAAGATGAGGGCTTTGCAGACTGAGACCAAATCATTTCGCCCGCCGAAGAATGCCAGGTTTTCGGTACAACCATCGAAAAACCATTTCCTTGCTTTGAAAATCCACTCGCATGGATACGATATTCTTCATCTGGAGAATTTTGTGGAATAATCGGGGGAGGAGGTGAAAAACCAATGCTATAAAAAAATAGCATCATGCCTCCGACTGAAATGACGAAACCAAGCATTAGCCATGCTATGCTTTTAATTGCAAAAAAGAGTCTTGTCATGTTTTTGCTTTTCGTTTCTTCGTGACATATTTCGTTCACGAATTGATTAGACTCGCCTTTCCCCCACATCTTCCTCTCCATACCTTCCGTGCTTTCAGTGATTTCCGTGGACAAATCCCGACTAAACGAATTGAACTTGAACAATTAGGATCATCACTCTAACGCAACAATTTCTAATCTCATTGCGTCCCTGCGCCCTGGCGCACAGGTACCACTGGCTACTCGCCGCCAGTGTTCTCAAACGCAGACAGTCTACCACCACAAGCCGAATTATAGCCTGCAATCGATGCATTGTCACGCCCGTTTTTACCTGACAGGCAGAGGATAAAAGCTGTCACAGGACAAAAAAGAGAGCAGTTCAAAGCTTGTCCTCCCATGTTGTCCACACTATCGTGCGGATGGTATAATCAGTGGCAGCTTTAGGTTCATTGCGATTTATCACAATCCTCTTTGTTCGTCCCTAAGCAAGGAATAATTGTCAGCAACTATGATTCGATCCCTCTCATTGTGCATACTCGCAATCACACCGCTTGCCGTTTCCGTTGCCGTGGGCGGCGAAAACTCTTCAGCGCTCACCGTAACCGAAACCTTTTGCGAATATGCAACCAATCCGTTGGGCGTTGAGACGCAGAAACCGCGGTTTGGCTGGCACTTGAAGTCGGATAAGCGCGGGCAAATGCAATCGGCGTGTCAGATCCTCGTTGCCGGCAGTCTGGAAAAACTCGATGCCGGCATCGGTGACAAGTGGGACAGCGGCAAACTGTCCACTGAGCAATCGGTCAACGTCGATTACCAAGGCAGTCCGCCCGTAAGCGGGGAGCGATGCTATTGGAAAGTCCGCTGCTGGGATCGGGACAACGAGGTTAGTTCATGGAGTCGGCCGGCCTGGTTCGAAATGGGATTATTGAAGCGGGATGACTGGAAAGGTGAGTGGATTGGAATGACCTCGCTCCACAAACCGGGCCAGGCCCCCGCGCCGTTGCTGCGCAAAAAATTTGGAATCGACAAACCGATCAAACGTGCCCGGGCGTATGTTTCCGGCATTGGTTGGTCTGAATTGTTCATCAACGGCCGGAAAGTCGGCGATCGTGTGCTGGATCCGGCTATCAGCGAATACTCCAAACGCGTACATTACGTTACCCACGACATCACCGACCGGTTGATGCAAGGTACGAATGTCGTGGGGGTGATGCTCGGCAACGGCTGGTACAGCAACCACAAGCACTTCACAGAGTTCGGCAAGTGGGCCGACTCCCCTAGACTGCTCCTGCAGATCAACGTCGAGTTTGCCGACGGCAGCCGCATGAGTATCATGTCAGATAAAAACTGGAAAGTATCCACGGGCCCGATCCTCCGCAATGACATTTATGGTGGCGAAGTTTACGATGCCCGACTGGAAAAGCCGGGCTGGACGACGGCTGCCGACGACGATTCCGGCTGGGGTAGTGTCGTCATCAAAGACCCGCCATGTGCGAAACTGCAATCACAATTGATGCCGGCCATCAAAGCAATCCAGACGATCAAACCGGTCAAGCTCACTAATCCAAAACCGGGCGTCTACGTCTACGACCTGGGCCAGGTCTTCGGCGGTTGGGCCAAGCTGCGCATGAAAGGTCCCGCGGGGGCCAAGGTCACGATCAAGTACTCCGAACGCATTCTCAAAGACACGGGACTATTGGATGAAAGAATCTTCTGCTATCCGGGTTTGAAGTCAACAGATGAATATATTCTCAAAGGCGACCCGCAAGGCGAGACATATTCGCCCACGTTTGCATTCCATCCCGTGCGTTACGTGCAGATCGAAGGCTATCCGGGTACACCAGCACTCGACGGCCTGGAAGGTACGGTTGTGCGCACCGCCGAAGACTTTTCGGGCGACTTTCAATGTTCCAATGAGTTGTTCAACCAAATCCACCGCAACGTGGTTTGGACGTTGGGAAATGCGTTGTATGGTATGCCAATGGATTGCCTGTATCGCGAGCCCATTTCCTACATTTATGTGTCGGGCGTGTATTCGATCTTGAACACCCGTAAACACATGCCATTGTTCTGGACCAAGTGGCTACGCGACGTGGCGGATACTCAAGACGAGAAAGGATCGATTTCGGCCATCGCGCCTTGCTACAGCATCTCACAGTTCGACACGGCCTTCGGCGGCATATATCCGGTGCTCGTGTGGTACTGTCACCAGTTATTCGGGGACATCCGTATTCTGGAAGAGCATTATACCGGTATGAAGAAGTGGACGGACTATCTCGTGTCGCTGGCACCGGACCACCTGATGACCAAGGGAACCTACGGCGACCACATGTTGCCGGGTAAAAAGCCCGGCAAAGAAGAGTACATCGCGAAAGAAACGCCGCCGCCTTTGATATGGACAGCCTACTACTATTTCGACGTGTCGGTTATGGCCCAGGCGGCCGGAGTCCTCGGCAAGACAGGCGACGCTCGGCATTATGCCGAATTGGCCAAGAAAATCAAAGAAGCCTTTAATGGGAAATGGTTCGACCGCAAACTCAATCGGTATGCCGCGGGCACGCAGACATCCAACCTCGTTGCTCTGGCTATCGGTTTGGTTCCCGAGGCGAACAAGGACGGCGTAGTCAACAACGTAGTGAAAGACATCGTCGAAAAATACAATGGGCGTTTTCACGCGGGCGATATCGGTGTGGCCTGCATGATCGATACGCTGCCGGAACACGGACAGGGCGAACTCCTCTACAAGCTCGCCTCATCGACGAAGTATCCCGGCTGGGGATATATGGTCCAAGAGGGCGCGAAGACGATCTGGGAATCCTGGGGACGTCATTGGCCCGGCAATCCCCGCGAACGGCATGAGAGCATGATCATGTTAGCCTTCATCGAGAAGTTCTTTTATCAGGACCTTGCCGGCGTCCGGGCTCCGGCTTTCCATGCGACGCGCTACATGCAACCAGGTTACCGGCAGATTATCATCCGCCCGCAAGTGCTGGGAGATCTCACCAGCGCCGGTGCTTCGATCAAGACGGTTCGCGGGATGGTGTCGTCGCGTTGGCAACGCACCGGCAACTCGATAAAACTCGATGTGGTGGTACCCGTCAACAGCGAAGCCAAAATCAGCGTGCCCAAGCTGGGGCTACAAAACGTGGTCGTGGAGGAGGGCAACCGTACGGTATGGCGAAACGGATCCTATATGACCGGCGTGCCCGGAATCACCAGTGGCAGCGATTCCGTCGACAATGTTACATTTACTACAGGCTCCGGCACTTATCACTTCGTTCTCCGCAGCGAATGATTTGATAGAAGTCCGTTTTATTCTGGAGAGGTGCCTTGGGCTTTTGCTGATTCCGGGGGCAGTGTAAGGAAGAGGGTCATAATCGCGCTGACCACGTAGAGTATCGCGTAGATCCACATCACGCCGCCGACTCCAACCACCGGCAGAAAAATGCCGACAATAGCCGGTCCGACCCAATTGCTCGCGCCGGCGCCGAGATTCAAGAGCGACATGGCCGCGCCTTTGTTCTGGGGCGCTAACGAGGGCATGAGGGCCGAGAGCGGCACATAGCCGGCGAGGGTAGCACCATAACACACCGCCGAGAAAGCCACCAGAGGATAATTATTGCCAAACATGTGAGGCACATAGTAGAGCAGGAGAGTCGTCAGGGCCGAACCCATTCCACCGCAATAGGCCACGGTTCGTTGCCAACCGAGTTTGTCGCCGATGATGCCGAACAGTAAGTTCCAGATGATGTTGCTCAGGAACATGAAGCTCAGGATCTGCAGCCATTGGCTCAATTCAAATCCGACGGTTTTCGTGAAATAGATTGGGAAAAACACCAAAAAACCGTTTTGGGGAGCCGTGTTTATGATGCGAACGACACATCCGATGGCGGTTTTGGGCTTTCTCCAGGCTATCGAGATGCTAGACAGGAGCGTCAACAGAGGATGCTCGCCCGCGCGGGCAAGGCGTTTTTTACCTAGCGGCTCTTGAAGGCCGGCGAGTCCAATGATGCCGCCCAACACTACAATTCCCAGCGAACACCAGAGAGTCATATAGGGGCCGATGCGTTCGATGAAATAACTGGCCGCTAGAGGGCCGAGCATCAACAATCCGCCGGTCAAGGAGAACCAGAACCAACCGACAGCCGTTCCTAATCGGTGATAGGGCGTGGCTACCGAAATCCAAACCAGGAAACCATAGGCGAACAACGGGTAACCAAGGCCGCGTATGGCGTACAACAGCAGGATCATGGTGTAATTTTTAGGAGCTATGCCCAACAGTAGAAATCCCACTTCAAACACGATCCAGATGAGAAATCCGAGCCCCATGACTTGCCGTGGTCCCCAAAGGTCGGACAACGCGCCGGATAGCCAGGCTGCAATCGCCACGGTAAATCCGTAGACCGTAAAGACCAGCGCGACACTGTCTTCGGAAGAGATTTCTTGATCGACGAGGTATTTGGACAGGTAGCCTGCCTCGACGCCATCGCCGATCATGAATATCAGGAGCCCGACGTAGCCCCAGAAAAGTGGCGGAAATATTCCTATCCGGTCGATGAACGAGCGAATGGGAGAATGCATTTCTTGGGTATCGTGCATTTCAGGATCTCCGTTTTTATAATACTTCTTGTGTCCCATGTATATTGACCAGCATCTCTCCAAGCACACCGATGTCTTGAAGAATTATATCAGGCGGTGGATCGAGCAAGGCCGCTTCCTTGGCGGTTGCTTCACCCGTAAGAACCAGAATGCTCATCGCCCCGGCGCGTTGGGCCATAACGATGTCGGTGTAAAGCCGGTCACCGACGACGGCCAATTCATCGGGCCGCAACCCATGTCGCCGGCAGACTCCGTCAAGCATGCGAGGATCGGGTTTGCCCGGCACGATGGGTTTCGTGCCCGTCGCCTCACTTAAACATGCTGAGATCGCACCGCAATCGACCAACACCGTGGGCTGATCGGTGGGACAAACGCGGTCGGGATGGCTTGCCAAAAAAGGGCATCCCTGCTGAATCCACCATGCCGTACGACAGAGTCGGTCGTATGTAAGTCCCGTATCGAACCCGACAACGACGGCTTCGGGCTCGTTGTCGTCAATGACGTAACCCGCTTCTTCGAAATGTCGAGCCATGCTTGACGTTCCCAAGAGCCACAGTCGGCGGACTTTGGGCATTGCGGTACGTAGATACTCGACCACGGCGTCTGTCGAAGTGTAGATATCGTTGCTTATAGCAGGAATGCCCAGGCAGCGCAGTTTTTCGACATAGTCGCCCACGCTCCGTGATGAGTTGTTGGTGACGAACGTACGGCCAATTCCAAGTCGCTTCAAGATGTCGAGGAACGATAACGTGCAATCGAACAACGTCGATCCACGGTAGATCGTGCCATCCATGTCCAGAAGCAAATGGCGGATTCGTCTCAAGTCGCAAGGCATTTTTCTATTTTCCCTCGGATCGCATCGATCAATTGTTTCTTTTCCTACACTCATTCGCAACACTCTTGACGATAACCGTCGGCACGGGCGGGCCAACAAAAGGCAAACAGCAGGCACCCGATGAAAGCGGCAATCACGAACAGCAGGAATCCTGCGTTCCAGCCATACTTATCCACGAGTATACCGATGCCCACCCCAGACACCAAGGTACTGGCATAGCCGAACAATCCGGTCAATCCGACAGCCGTGGCCGCCGCGCGCTTCGTAGCCAAGTTGGCTGCTGCAATTCCCACGAGGCATTGAGGGCCATAGATGAAAAAGCCCGCCGAACCCAAAAGCATGGTGTTAATGACCATCGATTGAACAGGCAGTATCCAGAACGCGAGAAGTGAAGTGATGCACAGGAACATATAAACCAAGCAGGTTCTGGGACCTCGCCCGCCGAAAAACCTGTCTGTGATCCAACCGCTGCTGAGCATTCCCACGATGCCTGCGATTTCAAATACCGCAACCATCCATCCGGCGTGTGACAATTCGATGTGTTTGGCCTGCTTCAAGAACGTCGGACCCCAGTCGAGAATCCCGTAGCGTACCGTGTAAACGAAGAAATTGGCCAATGAGAGGAGCCAGATGTAGCGATTCGTGAAAACCATTTCCATCAATATATGGCGAAACTTCTCGCGCGGCCTGTCGCATTCGATGTCAGTCGAGGCGGTGCCTTCCACTTCAGGCAGTCCAAGAGATTCCGGCGTATCACGGAGCATGACTGCCAAGTACAACGCTCCAACCAGGGCAATTCCGGCCGGAACGAAAAAACACAGACGCCAATTCCAACCGACCAAATAGCCGCACATTACGACCACCAAGCCCGCACCGATCGAATGGGAACTGTTCCAGATCGACATCTTCGTGGCCAACTCTTTGGGAGAGAACCAATGTGTCATTAGTCGGGCGCAGGGCGGAAAACCCATTCCTTGAAACCACCCATTAATCATCCAGAACAGGCTGAACGCAATCACGGCTGAACTCAGACCGAAAAATATATTGATTGTAGCTGACAGTACCAGTCCCGTTACGATAAACCAGCGAGCGTTCGCACGGTCGCCCAGCATGCCGTTGACAAATTTTGAAACGCCGTAGAGGAGCCCATGCATCGTGAGAAAAACGCCAAGTTGCTGCTTGCTGATCCCCAGATTCTCCTCCATGGCGGGCATGGCGATGCTCAGGTTCTTGCGAACAAAATAAAACAGCGCATAACCGATGATCGTCGAGATAAGGATGCGGTTCCGCCAGTAGCGATTTTTTTTCCGGATCTCATCGGGATCCGTGATCCGTACGCTTGCCGCGGGGGCAGGTCTCAGCAGATCAATAAAAAAAGCCATCAAAGTATCCTCACAAGTTATGTGATATGCCAGTCTCCGCGGTCGGCCAACGACCCTGAGAACCGAAAATTCGTTCGAGCGCCGACGACAACAGAGCGGTCCGTACGGCCAGGTCAAGCACCGTAAAACGCCGACGGATATAGTAGGCCTGTAGATAATTCTCGCGGAGCCGCTCGTACGAGATGCCAATCTCGTGCGGCGCCGACGGGCAACCTGCAGCGGCCAAGCAATCCTTGAGCTCGCCATAAGGTATCAGGTGTGATCGCAGACGCCGGTGGAGTTGAGGCCAGGCGGTCCGTATCCGCATGAGTTGGTCGCGGAGACATTGCCTATCAATATACTTTGCCCGGGTTTCCTCCAACGCCTTGGCCGCTAAATCGGGCAGGTCGAACCGTTCCCGGATGTCGGCCTCCACCGAGGCGAACTCCGGCCACTGCAAGCATAGACGGTCGACATCTAGTTCATCGAGCGATTGCAGCAGAAGCTCTTCATAGAGTGCTGATGAGGCCAGCGTTCCGATGCCCACCTTAAAGCCATGGGATGGAGATTTACCCTGGTGGACATGATGTTGCATGTCCCATAAGTGGCTGAACTGGTGATCGGCTCCCGAAGCCGGACGACTTGTCTTCGTCCGTTGCATGGCAAAGCCGCTCATCACCAGGCCGAGAATCAATGAGCGGACTGCTTTCGGATCACCGCGTTGCAATGCGGCCGGATCGGCCAACCACACTCGGAGACGACTTTGAACCATGTCCCAGGCTGTATCGTCAATCGGCTCGACATCCAAGGCATCGGCAACCAACCAGTCGGCGCCGGCTACTGATTTTGCCAACAGATCGGCATATCCCGAGGCGTTCATTCCCTCTGGAGCCGATTCGATCACCTCCAGATCGGCCAGAATTCCCATTGGCGCGGGGCAGTCAAAGGTCTGCTTCGATCCGTGATGCGTGATCGAGGCACCGAATGCCGCATAACCGTCCATGGAAGCCGCCGTGGCGACCACGAGATAGGGGCGTCCGAGGTGATGCGATGCAAGTTTAGTCAGATCGTTGATTGTGCCGGAACCAACGGCGACCGGCGTTGCGTCGTGCGGAGCAAGGGCTTTTTCGAGCGTTTCCACGTGCTCGTAATCCGCGTGAAGCTCGCTTTGTTCAAACACAAACGGCTCGATGCATCGATGTCCCGCGTGACGGAGTGCGTCGAAAACATCCCGGCCCGCCGCTGAAAAAGTATTGACGTCGGCAACGATAATTACCGGCCTTTGTCCAAACAAACGATCGATCGCCAAGGCCGCCTGATGGCGAGCGCCGTGCTCGATGCGGAGCAACCGCGTGTCGCTAGCCTCTTGCAAGGCCCGTTCAATCCATCTTTCATCAATATCGATTCGGTCTGCCGGCATCGATCGTTGGTTGGTATCCGCGGTCAACGTGTGCGCCTCATATAATATTGCCGAATTGCTTCCATGGTTTTGTCGGGATAATCCGAGGCGAAGCTGGCCACGCCAAGGTCCATCAATTGCCAATAAACCTGTGCGTCGGATCGATGCCAAGGCAAGGCTTGATAAAGGATGCCGTGCCGGCGAAGTTCCTTTCCGGTTTCGACCAGAAATGAAGCCGATGGACTGATCTTCTTGCCCCGGTTCGTTTCTTCAGTCACAACATGGATTTGCAACTGGACGATATCGGCAAAATTGGTGCGGCGCAATTCGGCGATCCGCTCGGCAAGTACCTTTTCAGAGCCTCCCATCCAGAGGAGTGTTCCGGATTTCGGGGTGAGCCGCTTCCATTTGCGTATCAACGCGTAATCCGTGCTGGCGAGAATCACCTGGCTTTCAACGTTCGCCGCGGCTACCTTTTTGGCAAGCCGGCCCAACTCGATGTTCTTAATATCAAGATAGAGCCGACGTTTTGGATGGCCGATCATTTGAGCGAGGATATCATCAAGCGAGGGTATGCGGCAGCCGATGAATTCCTTGCCTTTCCCCTCACCGACATCAAGTGTCTGGATTTCCGCCCAGCTCAAATCCGACACACTTTTTTTCTTTAACTCAGGTGAGGCGTTTTTTACGAGACGTTTGAAATTGCCGTCGTGAAAAGCGACGATAACTCCGTCCTTGGTCGTCCGTAAATCTGCTTCGGGCACGGTGCCCATTTTCCAACTGAGTTGAAATGCCCGGAGTGTATTTTCCGGTTCGAGTTTGCCGGCCCCGCGATGGCTCTGCACGATAAACTCGTCCAGGGGGACATGATCGCGCACATTCCAGTCCGACGTTATCTTATCCACCGTTCGAATCCCAGGCTCGGCACTCTCGGCGACAGCGGCGGTCCATGTTGTCGCCGCCAGTAAAATCAGAACGACTTGCGGGAGGTATCGCATACTATGATTCTCCATCAAATAGTTTTCCTTCGATATTTCAGAACTCGGAACTCGCACCCTCAAGCAGAGCGATTGCCCCGGCCTGATCGATCACAAGCGATTTGATCAGGCCTCCGCGCAAGGCGCTGAGAATGGCCTCGGTTCGGTCACTTCCAACCACCATTGCGACAACCTCATCGGTTTTCTTCAGGTCCTCCAGCTCGATGCTTACAACGCGATCGCGAAAGGATGTTTTGCACTCTTCCCCTTGCCGATCAAAAAAACGACCGCAGATCTCGCCCACGGCCCCAGCCTTCTTTAATTGCTTTAGGTTGTTCTCGTTCAATGCGCCGCGCTCAACAAACACGGAATTTTCCAGGGTGCCCACTCCCACCAGGGCAATACGCACGTTTCGCAATCGCTCCATGACCAGCCGGATAGGTTCCAGGGCCAGGATCGACTTTCGAGTGCGGGCGTTGGGCAGCATCGCCGGCATGTTGAGCGTGAGGAATGTGCCATCCCAGTGCCGGGCTATGATGCGGCCCAATTCCAGGGCATCATAAGGGCCAACGCTGGCGTCGATATTGCCCATCGCCTGAACAATCGTCAGTCCAGTGGTTTCAGGTGCCGGTTTCATGGCTTGGGCTAGCCATTGCATGGCCCGGCCGCCGGCAAGGGCCAGAACATCATCCGGGCGAATCATGGCAGAGATCCATGGGGCTGCAAAATGGGCCACGCTTTGCCGCAACTCCTCAATGGAACACCCTTCTGCTGTCTTGATCACCACAGCCTGGTGAAGTCCCAGCCGTTTTTCCAACTCGGTTTGCAAACGAAGATCCCGCGGTTCGTATTCGGCAACCGTGATACGCACGATGCCTTTCTCGCGGGCCTTGGCCAAAAGTCGAGAGATTTTGGCCTGCGAAACGTTGGCCATTCGCGCTACATCGCCCTGGGAAAGCCCGTCGTCATAGTACAGGCGGCTGACCAGAAGGAGCAGTTCGTCGTTGTCGGCTGCATCAGCCATGGCCGGAAACCTTAAAGGCGGTTTTTAGTGAATAATTATGCAGATATATTATTCATATCAAGAATTTACCAATTCGCATCTGGGCTGTCAAGCAAAACAAAAAGGTACCCGAGGGTAGCGCCATTCGGTTCGGATCTTTTGCCACCCCCTCTTTTTACGATATATTGTAAGTGCTATACGAAATCTTCTGCTTGACGGTCGGGGCAATCTGTTTTCACAATGGACCAGTAGTACCAAATGGTAGTGAACTGAACGTTAAGGGCTGAATCGATGAAAAAAGTTTTTCATAAGCGATATAAAGCGGATCGCAAGGCGTTGGGTTTTACGCTTGTTGAATTGCTTGTGGTGATTGCCATTATTGGCGTTCTTATCGCTTTGCTTTTGCCGGCCGTGCAGGCGGCCAGGGAAGCTGCCCGTCGCATGCATTGCAATAATAATCTGAAGCAAATCGGCCTTGGCATGCATTCCTACCACGATGCATCAAATCAGTTGCCCGAAGGATGTTCTCGCAAGGCGGGGGGTAGCAACGGTTATGGTTTCACATGGTTCACCGCCATTATGCCGTACATCGAGCTGCAGGTTTTGCACGACCAGTTGAAAGATATTACCGACGGCTTGAGCAATACGGCGCTGGCCTCGGAGCATGGGTTTTTCGAAGGTTCCACCGCGGGTATCTGGAGCGGGCAAGTTATCACCGCCGGCAGCTTCGCTTTTTGTTCAACAAGACCCATCAACTCCGATTATTTTGGAGTAGTGAAAATCACGCCTTCGGTGGACAAGGCGTATTCGCGGTTTACGGCCACCAGTCGGCATCCGGGCGGAGCAAACTTTCTCTTCTGCGACGGCTCGGTACACTTCCTCAAAGATGATATCGAGACGAATCCGAATCTGACACCCGGAAATTTCACCTCGTCAACAGCCGATTCCGGAAACTACGTGTATCAGAACCTGATCAATTACGCCGATGGCAACTCGATCCCGGCGGGATCGTATTGACGTTCGCAATGATCTTTCGTCCCTCGGGCACTTCCAAGGCCGCGCCACGTTCGAGGAATCCCCCGCTGCATGTCGATCACCAAGAGTGCCGTGCGGCTGATATCGAGCCAACCGTGAGTATCCGACTTAGCCGTTTCACTTAGAGTCACTGTTCTTTCCTTTCCGGTTTATTGTCATTTGCATTGCTGGTGATCTAGTAGCCCGAAAACCGGGTCATCAGTATTAACAATGCCGCACAAAAAGGCAAGTATGAGAATTGAAACAGATACCATGAGAGGGCTGTGTTTTCCAAGAAAAGTAGATCATCTATTTCCGCCTCAGATTCGATCCCCCTAGATGAAATGGCATGGTCGATTCCAAGGAAATTCGGATTTCCCGCAGGGGTAGGGACAAGAAAACCGTTGACTTGGTCGGGAGTTCTGTCATACTCATATAGCGTGTCGCTGGGCAAGTTGTCCAATGTGGCCTGTCCTTCAACGCCTACCATCGAGGAAAACATTCTTGCGCGGAGATAAAGATGGTTTGCATCAAGCGGGCCCTCATGGTCCTTGTGGCAATCGTTTCTACTTGCGGTTTCACCGCCATGGCCCTGGCGGACACGTTAATCGAGCTGCCGAGTGGTTACGATTCCGGCTGGACGTTGGTACGGCGTGTCGCACCCGGCTCTGCAAACTCCGCTCCCTGGCATCCCGCGCAGGACCATCTGGCCGGTACGCAAGTATATGACAATGGCCCCGATGCGCCGTCGGAAACGGGGAATGTCACGTTCAGTATCGACTTCGAGACCACGATGCCCGGTTGGAACGAGGTGTTGCTCATCACAGGCGACCGTGAGCGCTGGATGATCATGTCGAAATCGGAAATTCAGAAATACGGTGCCAACGTGCCGTTCAGTATTTTAGCGACGAACTATCCGGGCAACCCTTCTTCGGCCCTCATGTACCACCGACCGCCCAATCCCGAGGACCCATGGTTGAGCCCGGTCGACCACTCGACGGCCATTGGCGCCGGCTGGATCCTTTACGGCGCCAACAGCTATGACAGCGATCACGGCAGGAATATTCTTCCGTATCACAACGGTGCTAACGTGTTCATCCGCACGATTCCCGAGCCTTCGACCCTGGCGATGCTCCTGTGCCTCGGCGGGATTGGACTGGGCGGATATCTTGGATCGAAACGGGGACGGACGAAAATTATTTCCGAAATCCCAAAGGGCTAATGGGGGCAACGGGGAAAACGCAATGGCGACAAGTCGCAATGGCGCGAAGAGAGAGCCAGAACACTAATCCGCGCTAATCTACGCTAATGATTTCGCATGTCCATTTTGACCTTTATGGTTTATTGACATTTGCATTGCTGGTGATCTAGTGTCGCGAAACAAGCACACACAAAAACCGTGTCATCGGTATATAACAATGTCGCACAAAGAGACAATATGGGAATTGGAACAGGTGCCATGAAAGAGTCGGGTCTGACTAAAGGGGCTTTTCCAATATAGGACATGGAATAGCACAAAATGGTCTAGCTTTTTGTTTTATGAAGAAATCCAAGGCTCTAGTGGTGATTGTTGGGTAACATGATCCCGAGAAATCGGTTCCCTTCCAAAGATTCATGTCGAGACCTATTTTACGAGAGACGTATATTTCCTTTGGATCATAGCGTTTCTCATTCTTGTTGTCCTAAGCGGTCGTTCAAAAACAACTTCCATTATTTTAAGCAATCGTGTATAAGTCGTTTTTCTCTACATGGATGGGAGAGCGATTTAT
>JAFGTN010000383.1 GCA_016934075.1 Pirellulales bacterium | reverse complement strand
ATGGCACCGGCTATCTGGTCGATAGGCGAGGTTGTAACCAAAGTACGGCTACTTAAGCCCGTCTGAGCGGCTGCTTCGGCGGATACCGTGCCCACCGCCCTGCCCGACGATTCGATCTCGGGCAGTTGCTCCGCTGAAATTTGCAAGTATCGCAGCATATCGTCCCACCAGAGGCCGGCGAGCAGGTCGTAGTACAGCGTGGACGGGTTCAGTGCCCCGTCGGTTACGTAGCGGCCGGTCAAGCGGTAGATGAGGTAATCTTCGACCATCAAATACATGCGTGCTTTTTGGAACACTTCGGGCTCGTGTTCGCGTAACCATAGTATCCGTGTTGCGGTCCATGTGGGCAGGATTTCCTGCTGGCCGGTAATGCGATAGGGCTCGTCGGTGCCGAACTCGGCTTCGATTTTCTTGGCTTCTTCGCGCGTGCGGTTGTCGAGCCAGACTATAGAGCGGCGTAGTGGACGGCCATTACCGTCGAGTACGGTGAGCGTTTCGGCCTGACTGGTGATGCCAAGCGAAACGATCTGACTTTTGTCAACACGGCTTTTGTCCAGGATATTTCGGATCACCCGGCAGGTCGTTTGCCAGTAGACTTCGCAGTCAATCTCGACGATGTCGGGCCGGGGCGTGTGCAGTTCGTATTCTTGCAGGTCGTCGGCAATATGCCGTCCTCGGCTGTCGAATAGCACTCCCTTGATAGACGTGGTACCGGCGTCCAAGGCCAGTACGTATCGAAGATGGCCATCGGCCGCACTTCTCGCGTCTAGAAGAGCTTTCGAATCACCTTGAATCTTATCGGTCATATCGTCATGACTTCCCCTTCTCGCGCACGGCATCCAGCATGGCCTTGAGACGTTTACGTGCCTCGGTGTGTTTCGGATCCCCGGCGACGTTTTGATTTTCATCCGGATCGTTTTCGAGATCGAAGAGACCCACTCCCATCAGTTTGCCGCGTCCACGCTTTTCTCGCATCTCCATATAACGATAGCGGTCGGTTCTAACCGCATCACCACCACCATGACGCGAAAAAACGGCCGGCTTATGCGAGGCTTCGACGTCGTTCAAGAGCGGCTTCATACTCTTGCCGACGAGGTGTTTGGGCAACGGCAGCCCGGCCAGTTCGCAAAGCGTGGGATAGATGTCTACATATTCGACCAGTCTTTGGCTGACTTTCCCGCCATCGATGCCGGGCGCTACGATAATCAAGGGAACACGCGTAGCGACCTCGAAATTCGTATGCTTGCACCAGAAACCGTGCTCACCGAGCTGCCAGCCGTGGTCGCCCCACAACACGATAATGGTGTTATCGGCCACGCCCGAACGCTCCAGCTCGTCCAGGAGGCGACCGATTTGCACATCGACAAGGCTCACGCAAGCGGCATAGCCACGGATCAACTGACGAGCCGTTTCTTCCGAGACCGGCCCGCTCTTGGGAATATCTTGATATGCGCGCAACTCGCCCCAAGTATAGAAAAACGCCCGCGGCAAGTCGCGTGGGAAGAACATATTGTCGGGCAATTTTATTTTTCTTTCAGGATAGAGGTCCCAATATTTTTTTGGTGCCACAAACGGCAGATGAGGTCTATAGAAGCCGCATCCCAGAAAAAACGGTTTGTCGCCCTTTGCCAAACGGCGTATGCGTTTGAGCGCCTGGTCGCAAACGCGGTAGTCGGGATATAGATCGTCCGGCTTGTCGGCCGACTCGTATGCCGGTCCGCGGACGCGCGATTTATCGGGTCGTCTGAAGTTAATATTATTCTCGGGTATTGCCCACCACATGCTGCCGGTTCGCCAGTCCGGTTCGCACCAAGCTTCCGCATCGTCGTTCTGGTGATGATAGATCTTGCCCACGGTTGCCGTATGATATCCGGAGTTTTTGAATGTCATAGGCAACGAAGGCACGTCGGGCGCGTCTTTTTTTGCCCAAGTATTATAACTAACGAAGCGGGTGGGCGTGGGCCGGATGCCTTTCATGATGCTCGCCCGCGAGGCGCCACAGACGGCAATATTGCAATACGCGCGGTTGAACCGCACTCCGCCTTTACAGAGCCGGTCGAGGTTGGGTGTGACCATCTTCTCCACACCGTAACAATGCACCTCGGGACGCAAATCGTCCACGCCGATAAACAGTACGTTGGGGCGTTTGTCGGCTTGTGCGCTGCTCGGTAATACCGCTGAACAGGCGAGCAATACGGTCACTATAAAACGATGTGTTTTGAACATTGGTTTTCACGTACTTTCGATTGCAGTTTTTCACTTACTGTAATGGGCAACCACGGTCGCCGAACTTGTTAGCCCGGTCGCCTGCGACCGGATGCGGGAAACGCCTGAATTACCAACCCCGGCCCGTCGCAGGCGACGGGGCTAACACTTCAGTATATCGTTATGTACTAATTAACTCCACTCCCAATATTCCGCACAGATCGGCAAAAGCCTCGGCATGTTCGCCGTAGGAAATGATGTAGTGCTGGCCGGAGACGTTTTGGATAAAATTGTCAGTGTTGCAGTCGAAGTTGATCTCCAGACTGGGCAACTGCGGCGCCGGCGGGGTCCAGCCGGCCTCTTCCCAGGGCCGCGGCGCAACGGCATCGGCCGTGGTCATGTGCAGGCTGTAGCGGTCGCCTGTCGAGGAGAATCTCGCCAAGGTCACGCGTCCGGTTTTCAACTTCGAAACATTCAACAATCCCTCGCCGAATTCGCCGAATGCCGTGGGCATGACCGTGACCGGACCGTCGACGATTTCGGTGGGCACATAGTCGGGCACGCCCATCAGGGCGCCCTTAGCGCTGAACTCATAGAACTCCAAGTAGGCGCCAACCTGCCCGGTCAGATATCGGGTAATCAACTGCGTTACCGATCCCATCGTATCATTTTCGGGTATGGTACAGATGTCGTCCTCTTCGTGCAGTAACATGAACACGCCGGCCGGAGCAAACTCCATCAGTTTCTTCACACCGTCGACATCGATCAGCGAGATGGCTTCATATCCCCGTTCGGCCACCTTGCGTTTGACGGCCAGATAGAGCCGGACCGCGTTTTCAACCGTGCCCGGCTGCGGATCCTTGACGAAGGTCCATCGCTGTCTTACGTTATCGGCCAGGGCATCGACCTCGGCGGGATCCAACTTCTCGATCGTCTGGGCCATTTCCAGCATCTCGAAAAACTCCACTTCGGGGCCGATCTTGCTTCGCAGCGACACGCCGTCGTAGAGCGTGCCGTAAAGGCGCATGTCGCGGTAGCCCATCTGGCCGATGCGAGCGCCGCGCAACATGGCCGCCGCTCGGGCGGCGCGGGCGTAGCTCATGATCGAATCCATGGGTACGGGACAATCCATGCGGTTGACCACGTATTTGAACGTGTAGCCCAGGTCTTTCATGGGTTTGCGCAGAGCCGTAGTACCGGCCTGATCGGCCGTGGTCACGAAATGGTCACCCTCATTCCAGCCGCTCAATCCCCAAAGCAGCATGGGCTTGTGACGGAACCGGTCGATCACGGCAATAACCGCGTGGGAGGGAATCCAACCGGCCACGCAGACCACCAAAAGATCGAAATCTGCGCCTGCGGCCAATTCGGCTTGTGCCCGGGCAACATCCTTGCCCTCAAAATCGTCGCTGACCGGCTCGGTGCAAACCAGTTCGATACCTTGCTCTTCCAGCAACCGCATCGCCTCGGCGCAGCGGCTGTCGATCATCTCGCGCGGTGTGTTTATTTCTCCGAAGCCCACAAATCCCGCTCGAATTTTTCGCATGTCTTCAGCTCTACTTCTTCATTAACTCGTTAATCGTATTGACCGTGTGGTCGACCAGCACCTTGCCGCCTTCGGGGCCGACATTGCAACTTGGAGCGATGGCGCTATAGCCGCCCTTTTTCTTGGAACGTTCGGGAGGCAAATATGGGCTTCCACCTCCGGGCCCGCCCGTCAATTGCACGACGAACGTTTGGTTGGCCTTGCTACGAGCCTTCATGCGGATACCGAAATCAGTAAAAAGCTCAAATGGATTTGTGCAAATGGCCACATCACCCAGCCGCAGCACGTGGATTTCCGTCTCGAAAGCCGCCTTGGGATCGGCCTTCTCGCGCTCGTAACGTCTCACAACCTCGCCGTGCCACCTCATGGCCAAGTACGCACCTTTATCTGCCTCCTTGGGATCTTTGGCGATTTTATCCTTACTCTTTTGCATGTCGGCTTTCGATTCGGCATATTCCTCATAGGAAATCGGCCATACGGGCAGACGGATTTTTTGCACATCGTGTATCATGGTCACGTCGCTGTGCCTGTCGTTCTTGACGACTTCGAACGCTTCGTCCACGGCGCGATCTATGCGGCGGGCAATTTCTCCCAGTGTGTCCAAGTTGCGCAGGCGTCTCATACGGTCATCGGCCGCTTTGCGGAAGCGGATGTGCGGCGACTGGTCGCCGGCCGCGCCGATCCATGTCAAAATATTTACATTTTTCCCAAAACGTTTCCTAAGTAGTTGCCGCGTGGGGTGCCAGTAGTCGGCGTTGACTTCGTTGCGATGTTCCACTTCCTGGGCCGGACACGACACGTTAACCGCAATGGCTATCAACTCTCCGGTTTTGTTCCAGAAGAACAGCGTGCCGATGTCATGATCTTCGTAGCCCTCGATGTGGCTGAAATTCGGTGTATGTGTCACTCCGTACATTTTTGCCGAACCATTATCATAAACCACGCGACGGTTATAGGCCACCACCGCGTGGCTCAGCCCCCAAGTGAAGCTGCCCGGCGAGCGGGTTTTCCAGGCCTTTTCCACGGCCTCGGCGATCCTCTCGCCCAGGAATTTCAGGTACTCTTCCACCTGCACGACGCCTTGCTTGGGAATTTGGTACAAGCAATCCTTGCCGCCCAAGAGAACCGGCGCCGTGTGCGTATGGGTGCCGCTGATGAAGATCTTGCCGGTGTCCAGATCCGGCAGGCGTTTTTTCACCGCCTGGCGAACCACCTCAAAAACCGCGTCGCTGCCCCAGACCAGGTCGCAGGTGATCATAATGGCCGTGTCGATGGTCTTGCCGTCACGACGAGTTTCCAAAACAACCACGCAGGCTTCCAACGGCGTCTCGTTCTTCTTGGAAATTCGCAAGCGAAATTGCCCGCACAAAGCCACCGGTCCCGTGGGCGTAATGTCGGCCGTAGCCGATCCGATAAAAAGCTCATCGGCTATCGATTCGCCTACAGGTGTAGACAGGATTAGCGACACGGTAACGGTCAGCAGTAATAGCGGTCGCATGGATTTTCTCGTTTTTGTTAGGTGTGTTTGGTTTTTGTATGGATACTAACCCGAAGCGCAAGCGAGGGGAATCGAGGGTTGACGTCACTTCCCCTTCGCTTGCGCTTTTGTATTATTCACGGCATGGGCTCATAGCTCCGTTCAAAACATCGAATTAATGGTTTCAACCGTTCGATCCACAAGCGCCTGCCCACCCTCTGGTCCGACCATGTTGCTTTCCACTTCTGTGCTGTAACCGCCGCCGCGGATGGCCTCAGCGGTCGGCAGATACCAGGCGAACCGGCCCGCCAATTGCACGACGAAGGTCTGCTCCGCTTTGCTACGGGCTTTGATGCGGATGCCATATTCTGTATACAGCTCGAAAGGATTGGTGCAAATAACAGCGTCGCCGATCCGCAACACGTGTATCTCCACCGGGTATGTCGGACTCGGGTCGGTCTTCTGCCGCTCGAACCGCTCGACAGTCACTTTGTACCACTTCATTCGGCGGTAGTGCTGGTCGGATGCCTTTGGATCTTTGGCGACTTTCGTGGCGTATTGGTCGCATACTCTTTTGGCTTTATCGTACTCGCCCTGGGTCACCACGCGCATGGGCAGGTTGACGGTTTCCACCTTGTGTACCAAGGGGACGGCGGTGTGCCGATCATTTCTCACCACTTCGAACGTATCATTAACCGCCCGAACTATGCGGCGGGCCAATTCACCCACGTGGTCTGTTTTGCGCAGCCGTAGCATGCGCTGCTCGGCCTTCTGGCTATGCTTGATGAAAGATCCCTGGGCCGGGCACTGGTCGCCGGCCGCTCCAACCAATCCTACGACGCATAGTTTTTGGCCATATTTCTTTTTCAGCGTCTCGCGCACCGGGTGCCAGAAGTCGGCGTT
>JAFGTN010000382.1 GCA_016934075.1 Pirellulales bacterium | reverse complement strand
TCGTCTGCCGCAGTGAGAACGACTTGCTGAAGCAGAACGATATCATCGTCCAACTTCTCGACAAGGACGTTGGCGGTATCGCAATGGTTCCGGCCCCGTCCGCGCCGACGCCCGCCTACCAGGTTCGGCAAATCCGCGAGCGGGGCGTTCCGTTGGTGTTCTGTCACCGCGGAGTTGAAGGCATGCAGGCACCGCTGCTGGCGATTCCTTTCAAAGACGTGGGACGAATGGCCGGGGAAACGCTGGCTCGGTACGGGCATAGGCGCGTGGCGTTTATTTCTTTTCGTGCCAGCGATGCAACGCGGGCATACGAGACCGGTCTACGGGAAGCTATCACTGCCGCCGGCGGCGAGTTGCCCGAGGAGTTTGTGAATTACATCGGTATCAGCCATGCGGATGCGAGTCAGAACGAAGAGGCCGTGTTGCCGGTATTGGAAAAGATGTGTTCCGGGGCGAATCGCCCCACGGCAATCATGACCGGTTTCGATACGGAATCGGAATTGGTTTATCTGCTGTTGGGGCAGCTTGGCTTGAAGGTGCCGGAAGATATTTCGTTAATAGGTTTCGGCGGGACGTGGCGAGACGGAGCCATGCTGCGGCGTCTGTCGGCGATTACCGTTGATGAAACAGAACTCGGACGTAAGGCCAGCCGGCTGCTGCACCGCATGCGGATCGGCGAACTCCCCTTGGACGACCACCAGAAAATAGATATGCCGTTGGGCCTGAGTGAAGGACGCACGCTCGCAGGTCCACAGGAATAGCGGACGGTATTAATGACGTATCAATCTTTTCTACCGTTCGTTTTTAAAATCACTTGTTCAAAATGAAGAGAATTTCCATGAGAACTCCGAGGCTTGTGACGCTGACAGCCCTTGTTGTCATGGGGCTGATCGGCGTTTTGCTTGTGGGAATTATTCCATCAAAGGGATACGGCGAAATTCCTGAGCTAGTGCCCGAGTCGAACGAGGCCGCCAGGCAGGCCTACCTTGAGCACGGGATTATCCCCTTGGGCAACCTGTTCGACGACCCTAAGGGCACTCCACTGACCGAGGGAATTCTCAGTGATATGTTTTCCGCCGATGCGGAGCAGTCGGATCTGGGGATAAAATTGTTGGTTACCGGCGACAACAGTGGAACCCAGACCATTGCGCCCGGAATTAGCTTCGATTTCACGGCCGTGGGTGGCGCGAAGAGCAAGGTGGGCAAGATCCCGGGCAACGACGCGGCCGAAGCAGGAACAGCTATTCCGGAGGCCGGACGCCTGATGCCGCTCCGCATCACGGGCCGTGGGTATCATAATGGCGGTCCGCCCATCCTACAGCAGAGATACCGCCAGGGCTTCGGCCTTCATGGCGGCGGGAGGATCACTTTCGATCTGGACGAGATCCGCGCCGCCGGCGGCATAGATCCAATTGGCTGGAGGTTCTCTGGCACTGGCGCGGTGAGCGATTTCAGTATCGGCAACACACACACCGACTGTGACGTATTCCACATGATCGTCCTGGTCAGCGACTCAGAGGGTGTATTATCCGGCTATGTTAACGGGCAGAAGGTTCCAGTCGTCCGTGACGGCAATGGCGTTTGGTCTTTTTCGGGTAAGATTCCCAAACCGTTCGAGGGCAACGACGGCGGCACAGGCACCGGGAAACCGGTCGGCCTCACCCGGGCGAAGTTCCTGGTCGATGTTCCGGCCTCTGCTCGGTGGCTCACGTTGGTGAGCACTTTGGCAAATGGCACAAATAAGGCTGATCACGCCTTGTGGATCGACGCCCAGTTGATGCCCATCCCCGAATCTTCAGACCATCAAAATAAGGCACCGCAGGACGCAAACTGATTCCAAGAAGGGGCAGTGTGATTACAACAAATACAACTTTACAAGAAGGATGCAGAAGGTGGATTGTGGAATGCGGCCAAAGCGGATCAGCGGTTTCACTCTGGTAGAACTACTAGTGGTGATCGCCATCATCGGCATCTTGATTGCGCTGTTGCTGCCGGCAGTGCAGGCGGCCAGGGAAGCCGCGCGGCGCATGCAGTGTTCGAACAATCTCAAGCAGATCACGCTGGCTATCCTCAATTACGAGAACCAGATCGGCATATTTCCGCCGGTGCGGATGGGTTGTGACGGGTACTGTCCGGGCACGCAGTGTTCGCCGGCCGGCGAGGTGGCCTTTGGCAGTCCGGGCACCACCGGCAGCAGTTTCTTCGTGCATATATTGCCGTTTAAGGGGCAACAAAATCTTTATGACAGCTTCGACTTTTCCAACGGTCCGTGGATAACGAAAGACGATTCGTGGATTCCCGGCAATCGCCAGGCCATCGGTACGGTAGTGCCAGATTACCGTTGCCCTTCGGATACGTCGCAGGAGAAGTTGCCGGCTTTGGCGGGCTGGTTTCCCAATTATCCAAACGTGGATGTGGCCATAGGCAGCTACGCCGGTTCGGCGGGTACGAACGGGCCATCATTCGGTTTGGATTGCAAGAAGGTCAAGACCGACAACAACGGTGTGTTTGGGCGTTACCGGCAAGGTATGTCTGCTAGGGACGTTTCCGACGGATTGAGCAAAACCATGTTCGTGGGCGAGGTCGTCGACGGTCATACGGTGGACGGTTTGAACATGTGGTCGTATACTGCACGGCATTTGCACAGCATGCGCTCAACCGAAAATCCCTTGAACACCTGGCCGGGCGAGCCGATGTGCTTTGCACACAGCGGTTACTGCGCCAATGCCGCCTTCGCCAGCCGACATCCGGGCGGGGGGAATTTCTCCTTCGGCGACGGACGCGTGCAGTTTATCGACGAAGGTGTTGATTTGATAACCTATCAGGCTCTTTCGACAATCGCGGGACAGGAAACAGCAGTAGATTTTTGAGGTGGGACAAACTTACAATCGCGAGAAAAGCGAGTGTTATCGTGTTGTTGATGAATCGAGTTGGATGGACCGTGTGTGGGATACTGTTAATTATTCTGGCCGGTTGTGGCGATGGGCGCCCGCATCGGGTGCCCGTCTCCGGGCAGATATTGATCGACGGGAAGCCGCTCAGCCAAGGCACTATTCGCCTGGTTTCCGAAAACGCCCGGCCCGCCACCGGTACGATCGGCCCCGATGGCCGCTTCAGCTTGGGTACCTACGAGCGGGACGACGGCTGTGTGCCCGGCCGTCACCGGGTAGCCGTCGTGGCGTTGGAGATCATTAACGGTTCCGCACAGCGGTGGCACGCGCCGAAAAAGTATGCCCAGCCGGGCAGTTCAGGATTGAGCGTGGATATTTCTGAAGCGACGGATTCGCTGTCGATTGAATTGAGTTGGAATGGCCAACCGGGCCCTGTGGTGGAGAGGTTTGGGAGTTCTCCATAGTCTAATCGGATTGTGAAACGGCAAATGTGTAGAAAGAGGATTTGAATGATGCGTAAGTTTGGCAGATACTTATTAAGTTTGGTCTTGCTGCATGCAATTACGACCGATGCATTTTCTCAGCGGCCCGAGTGGTTGGAACGGGAATACGCCATCCCAATTACAGAGATCGATCTTACCGATCAGGTGAAACAGTATCCTATCATTGCTACCGGACGGCAATGGCCCTGTCACTGGGTGATAAGGGGGCACGTCGGCAAGAAGCATCCGTCGGTTTTATACAACCCTGAGCTGGCGGCGATTCCCGAGTACAAAGACTTCGTCGCCGGTATCGAACGTCCCCAACGCCCCAAGCCCGGCAGCCAAGGCGGAGGTTACTGGCCGTTGATGATCCGGCTGAACGATCCCACCACGGGCCGGAAAACTGACCGGCTGGCCTGCATCTTTCGTACCGGCGCCATGCACGTAGGACCGGTCGGGAACATTGCTATTGCTTTCTCCGACGACCGCGGCCGGACTTGGACCGAGCCGAAAACCGTGATCCACTACGACAGGGATTTGGAGTTCGACTATCGCCACGGTTCGCTCGGGCAAGCACACAACGGCGACCTGCTGATTATGGACTGGGTTTCACAGAGTTGTAACTGGGACCTGAAAAGAACCGGAAAGCCCGACTTCGTTGCAACCCGGCTGTCACGCTCCACCGACATGGGCAAGACATGGTCGGAGCCGTGCGATCTGAAACTGCGCGATAAACTCGGGTTCGGAGTAGGCCCTTACGGCCCCATCCGCCGTATAGGCAAGAATACTTTAGTGGTCAATGTTCGCGAGGGGGCAACCGACAAGTCGTATCTGGCCTGGTCGCATGACGACGGCCGCACCTGGCCTGAGGTGACCACGATCAGCACCAAGCGCAAGACCGAAACGTATGTACTGCCGCTTTCCGAGCGGGAATGGGTCGGTTATGCGCGGGCGGGCGCCGGCGGGGCATGGCTGTGCCGCAGTCACGACGGCGGAAAAACCTTTCCCGACTGGAAAGAGATCAAACCTTATCGTCGCCGCGTGCCCGGCTGCATCGTCAAGTTGCCCGACAATCGAGTCGCGGTAATACACACCTATCGGCAGTATCCTTTCGGCATCCGCGCGTTTCTGAGTTACGACGGCGGAAAGACCTTCGACACCGACGTCTCATACGTGCTTTGCGATTCCTTTTGGATGGAGGATTGTGGCTATCCCAGCTCTGTCGTCTTCGAAGACGGAACGGTTGTGGTGGCAACGTATGCAACCAAAAACCGTGAACATCCCGAGTGGGGAACTTGCGCCGTGGTACTCGAGTTCAACCACGAGATTTTGAGGCGTCCCAAGAGTTCTGGCATTCTCCGGAAAAAGGAATAGCCATAATGCGTACTTCCGCTAGGCGTGATCATTCATGAGCCATACTAAGCGCGAAGCGCAAGCGAAGGGCGAGAAACAAGGGAAAATGCTGCATCCGCCCTTCGCTTGCGCTTCGCGCTTAGTATTTCAGGCAAATACTCCGGCTCATGAATGATCCGGGTTAGGCGGGCTTCTCCCGATCCATGCGCAACTCTTCACCGGTTTTCAGGTAATGCACGAGTTTTCGGGCGGCGAAGATTCTTGCATCGACCAGTGAGCGATAGGTGCAGCCGCCGATGTGTGGGGTGATGTATACGTTGTCGTGCGTCATGGCGTATTTCACCAGCGGAGATTCCCGCATATCGTCGCGCCACTCGTCCGAGACCACATCCGCGCCGAAAGCCGCCAGGCGGCCCGACTCCAGGCACTCGATCAACGCCGTTTCGTCGATTATGTCGCCGCGGCTGGTGTTGACCAGAATGGCGCCGGGTTTCATTTTCGCGAACGTTTCGCGGTTGAAAAGGTGATGGTTCTCCGGCTCCATGTGAATATGGATGGAAATCGCGTCTGACTCGCGCAGCAACGTATCGAAATCCACTCGCTCGACGCCGTCGATTTCGAAAGGCACCCGGTCGCATCCGAGCACTCGCATGCGGAATCCTTTACCCATCTCCACGGTCATGCGTCCCAACCGGCCGACGCC
>JAFGTN010000381.1 GCA_016934075.1 Pirellulales bacterium | reverse complement strand
GCGTCTTTCAATACAAACAAGAGGATATTCAAGCAAGCGCGATATCGCCTTTGCCGGCGGCGCGGCGGCCCGGGAATGTGGCCGAACGCGTTCCGTGTACGGTTTATGAGCGGGCGGTATCGATGAGCGCGGTTAGCTCAGCAGGTTAGAGCACCGGACAAGGAATCCGGCTGTCACGGGTTCGATTCCCGTACCAACAGCAGGCGCGCAAGCGTCACCCATGAAACCCAACGGAGGCGTGCCGGACATTCGATCAGCCGTCGACGGAGCCGACTTTGTGGCGGAATGTTTAACAGCAATCCGTTGCAATTCGCGTTTTCGCCGATGGCGGCACTACCCCAGTGCCATGCAGCGAGTGGATGCCGTCGACGACGGTCTCCGGTAGGCGGCAATCGAAGCAAGCAAGAGCCAAGCCAGACGATTCGGCAAACGAATCGTCCGTGCGCGGCCGGGCTCGTGGAGGTTGTCGATGTCCCGGATGACCGTGGTCGACTTAAACTTCGCTCCGCGTTTGGGAGTGTGATCGGAAGTTCGTGCCGCCGCCTGAGGGTGTTTTTTGACGGGATTACGGGATTTTACAGGATGACTGGAGGGAATTATGAACGTTATTGTTTTGAAAACGGTTAAGGTTCGCGGCCACGAGATGGGTTTGCGCTTCGACGACGGCGAGTTCAAAGGTTTGCTGGAGCCGGGCCGGCATCGGATCTTCGATCCATTGTGCAAGGTTCGCGTGGACGTTGTATCGCGGCGTGACCCATGGTTGTTCCATGAGAATCTCGACGTGATCGTCAAGTCGGGCGCGTTGGCGGAACATGCGGTCGTTCACGACTTGATGGACCACCAGCGGGCTTTGGTGTGGATCGATGGCCGCTTCAGCGGCATCTTGCATCCCGGTTTGTACGTATACTGGAAAGGCTGCAAGGATGTACGCGTGGAAACGGTCGACGCCCGCGATGTACGCTTCGAGCACGAAAACTTTGCCACGATCGTACGTTCGGCCGACGCCAAACGATTGCTGGACGTGTGCAGCGTCGAGCGCAACCACATCGGCGTGTTGTTCCAGGACGGTCACTATGTAGGCACGCTCGAACCGGGTTTGTACGCCTTTTGGCGCGACACGGTCGATGCCAAACTGGTCGAAGTCGACTTGCGCGAAACGATGATCGATGTCGGCGGGCAGGACATCATGACCGCCGACAAGGTTACCTTGCGGTTGAACGTAGCCGTCACCTATCGGGTGGTCGACGCGCGCTTGGCCGTTACGGTTGCCGAGGATATGCATCAGTCGCTCTACCGCGAGACGCAGTTGGCGCTGCGCGCGGTGGTCGGCGCACATGATCTGGACAGCTTTTTGAGCGATAAGGACACGGTTGCCATGGAGATCGACGAGATGCTTGCCCGACGCGCCGAAGAAGTCGGTGCGCGGATCGTATCGGTTGGTATCCGCGACGTTATCCTTCCCGGTGACATGAAAGAGTTGATGAACAAGGTGACCGAGGCCAAAAAAGCGGCCGAGGCCAACCTCATCGCTCGTCGCGAAGAGACGGCAGCCATGCGCAGCCAGGCCAATACGGCCAAGCTTTTGGAAACCAGCCCAACGTTGATGCGGCTTCGTGAACTCGAAGTGTTGGAAAAAGTCGCCACCAGCAGCAAGCTCAACGTAGTGCTGGGCGAAAAGGGCCTTGCCGACCGGGTCATGAACCTGTTGTAGGCGATTGTCCTTTGGGGCAGGGACCATGAGGGGTGGTGTTGGGGTGTGCCATGGGGTGAACCGGCGCCGGGCGAAAGCTCGGCGCCGGTTCTGTTTTGTTCACTGGACTTTTGCAAAATTGCGAGTCAAGGTCACATGCAAAAGTCCAGTTGTTCATTTCCGCAACTGCTTTAACACAAACGGTTCAAATAGTCCGTAGCCCAGGGTATCGTAACGATTGCCCGGCGGCGGGCCGGTGATGGGTCCCTTTTGGAAGGCGTGCGGCCAGGCCTGGCCCACGAGGTGGCCTGAGTGGTGCGGTCCGAGCGTGTTGCGGAGCGTGCCGATCACGATTACTTCCACCGTGTTCTTGCAGGGTTTAATCAGCTTTGTCACGTCGCACTCCCACGGTTGGCAGGTGATGTAATCGGCCATCTGGCCATTGACCAGCACCTTGGCCACGCTTCCGTTCCAACTTGGCAACGAAACTCGATACTGGCCGTCCGGCTGAGGAACGTCGAACGTTTCGGTGTAGGAAACGCCTTGTGCATAGAACGGGTATCCCTGCAAATTCCAGCCGCCCCGTTCCATTCCGCCACCGGCTACCAGATGCTCGGCGCGGCGATTGAACACACCGGAGGTCAGTTCGCTGGAAACTTTGGCGACAGTGACGCCGGGTATTATAGTTGGTGATTGGCCTTTGCCCTTGGCCATGAACCGCACCTTGCTGAGCCCCACATAAGCGTTGTCTAGAGTTTTGCCTTTCTGTGGATAGGTATCGCCGTTGTGGTTGGAAAGTATATCGAACTTCACGAAACGGACGTTTTCGGCCGCCAAGTTCAGCATCTGCGCCGAACCCGCGCCACGGCTTGAATCCGAGGGATTATTGGCCTCGTCTAGGGTGTATGTACCAAGCTTCTTGAACGAATCGGGCTTACCTGTCGGCGAAACCAGTATATCGAGTTGCTTGATTCCTCGCTTTGTCAAGTTGACCTCGTTGTAATTCCAAATCTTAACGACTGCCAAATCACGGGGCCGTCCCAGGTCGAACACCAGGTAAGGATCCCTGTCGGTCGGCTTCGAGCTGTCATTGTTGACACCGGCACTAAGCCACATGAATCCGTCGGGCGTGGTGCCGTGCAGCTTTCGCTGTTTCATGTCCATGGGCCGCGGCGGTACAATAGTGAAGCCTGACTTGGCCGGCTCGAGCGCGAACTCGCCCAACACATATGCCGGCTCCAATTCGTGATACATGGTCATGGGCGAGGCTTTGATGGTGACGATGTTTTCGCCCGTTTTTGCCGCCCGGCTGATATCGACCTTACCGAACGACTTGTCCAGCCACCATTGTCCCTCCTCGGCGGCGACGGGCCGGCCGTTGCAGGTGATCTCGTAGAGGTCGGACCGTTCGATCACGATATAAAGCGGTTTGGGAACCGGACCTTTAATATTAAAGTGATAGGAGGCCGTGAAGCCGCTATCGGTGGGGAACTTCTTAGTGATCAGCGTATCGCGAAATTGCACGGCACTGTCCCATGGATTGCCGTCGAAGCCGTGCTTCTGGAAAATCAACTTGTTCGCCCCGTAGAAATACATGTTCTTCTTCGACTCGCCGCCGACCTTCACATCCACGTAGTCGAGCGTGAGCACGTTGGGCCCCACGCGGCTGATCTTGGACGGCCCCAGCGGTCGGATCGTGGCAATCTTGGCCGTTTCGGCTGACGCCGCTTCGCACGGCATCTTGCTCAAAAACAAAGCCAGGCTGCCGCAGGGCGGGAGCGTGAACTTGGCGTTGGTGCCGTCGCCGGTTTTTGTGAACGTATAAGGTTCGATCTTGCCCGTGTTTAGGTCCCAACGTTGTATACCTTTGGCCGAGGTATCGATACTTCCCGAGGAAGGATCGGTGATGCTGGTGTTGACCAGGAAGAGAAAATCGCCGTCGTCCAATCGTCGTCGATGGTGGAAGAGTTTGCCCTTGTCGCCCTCCGCGCGCCGGATAGCCAGTCCATCCTGTGAAAGCTTGCGCATAGCGGCGATGGCGTCTTCGACGGAGGCCTTTTTCCACGAAGCGTTATCGGCCAATTTGGCCGCACGGGAAGACGCCTTGCCGTCGATGCGGCTGGGCGGTTCGCCGCAGCAGATAACTTTGCCGCCGGCGGCCAGATATTTTTCCAGCAGTTCGACGGTCTTGGGATTAAGGTTTTCGGTGTGCGGCGAGAACACGACCAAGTCGTAAGCACACTTGCCGACCACGAAACGCGGCCCGTCGGTGCTGCCGTGGCGGGCAATTATATCTTCACTGCCAAGATCGTATTCGGCTTGGACCTGTTCTAAACTGTTGACCATATCCTGGAAGGCGTTGGCGACTTGATAGAGTTGATCGCGGGTTGAGCCGTCGGGCTGGTACATCCACACGGTAGTTGTCGGTTCGAGCAGCAGCACATGGTTGATTTGACGCCCCTCGCTCAGAAAGAGCGAGAGCCGGGTGAAGTGGTCGGCCATTTTGTGATAGGCTTCCCACCAGGGTGTGTGGTAGGAGAACGACTGCGGATGGTCGCGTTTGCGGGCACCCCGGATGGTGATGTAGGAAAGGTGTTCGTTGAGCGTATTCACGCCCAGCACATAGATCCAGTCGCCGATGCGTTTCATGTCCTCGAAGCGAAGGTCCCATCCGCCGGCGCCATAAGTTTCGCAGAGCGTGCGGCGGCGACCCATCTGGTTGGCCACGCTGGAGAGTTCCTTGACCGTGCGGGCGTTGCCGAATTGGCCGTGGGTGTCTTCGCCGTATTTGTTCATGAGGTTGTCGATCGCGGGACGTTGATGCCAGGCATATAAGGCCATGCTGTCGGGATTTTGCTTAGCGCCCGGCCAGTTGTGTTCCCAGTAATGACCGGTAAATTCGAGGCCGTGCTTCTCGCAATATTCGTAGTTGGGTTTGGCCCAGTGTTCGATCAATTCTTCCAGCAGGAATTGCTGGTAGTCGTGCCGGACTTTGCGCCAGTCGCCCACCTGTGTAACCATGCTGGGTAGATGTTCTATGAGGTCGTAGCCCCAGCGCTTTTTGAAGTCGCGAGCCACGCGGTCCGACCAGTGCAATCCGTGGGCGGGCGCGAGACGCGGCTCATCGGTAAACACGCCGGGGATGCGTTTGCCGAAATGTTGTCCGAGTTCCCGCTCATAGGCGCCCATGGTGATTTCGATGAACTTCTCGGTCACGCCCGGCTTGATCAGGTCGACATAATACTTTCCGCCATACCAGCCGCTATTGGGCGCTTCGCGAATTTCACCGAGCAGATATCGTCCCTTGGGAAATTCCTTGCCCGCCAGGGCCTGCTTGGTTATATTGCTAAATCCGCCATCGACGGCCTGGTAGACGAACGCAATGTTTTCGGCCAACTTTCCGAACCACTCGACTTCGTGGAAATGCAAGCCATGGCCACGGGAGTCGGGCATGGCCTCGGGCACCAAGCCGCCGGCAAAGCCTGAAGGGTAGGAGTTCTCG
>JAFGTN010000380.1 GCA_016934075.1 Pirellulales bacterium | reverse complement strand
GGCGCTCTTGACCATCGGCATCAGGGCCAACCAATAGTCGTTCTCGGGATCCCCGCCGCCGCGGCCGTCCATGAACAGCCGGCCTGTCTTGGCGATGATGGCGTCCTCATACCGCTGAAAACCTTCCCCGGCGAATTGGAGTGGCTGGTTCGGCACGGTTGCAATCGCGGCCACAACAGAACCCGTCGCCAGTGCCAGATTCGGATCCACCGCGCCATAATATGGGGTCCCGGTCGTGTCGACCGTGGGAATAAACCCGTGATCACGGCCGCCGATCGTCAGAAGCACCTTGTCGCTTGTGACGGTGTTGGGCACACAGATCCTCATGTAATGTTGCCAAGCGTTGTGATCGACCTCCGACGAGTCTCGCCACGTTTGACTCGTCATCTGCACGGTGTATAGCGTGCAGCCTGGTGCCGTTGTGGTATCGGTGGCGGTAATACCCCAGGTGTAGCTTGCGTCGGCTGCCGTGACATAGTCATCCAACGGCGTGCCATAAGCCGATACCGCAAAGATCAGAACGAGCATCCCTGCCACACATACGCACAGTCCACCGTTTCGCTCTTCAGTTACCGCGTGACATCTCGTAGTTGTGCCGGCCAACATAACAGTACCTTCCCAGGATTGAGTTGATGCAAGATTTCAGTAGAAACTTCAAACAGCCATGAATATGACAAGAGAGCCGCCAATTGTCAACTTTTTTGCACCACAAGATAGAGTGCACGTAAGCTGTTGAGCGCGGAGTGAAAGAAGCAAAATGCTATAGGTGAACGCAAGATCCTTCTGGAAAATGACTTATGTAACCAAATCCTGTCATTCCAAAGAGGGGGGGGCCATAGGTTCACAACTCAATTATATCCTATATCCTAACCAAGGGTGAAATTATGTGTACGTCAACGACCGGCTGGAAAACAAGTATCGCACTTTTAATGTCCGGCTAAGACCCCTCAGAGCAACCCCGTGCCATTTCATACGTGCGTCCTTTGACGCCGTTGCGATAGTTTTCCATGGCCTGTTCGGCTAATTGCTGCCCGTGGGGCGTGGGGTATTTGCCGGTGATGCAGGCCCGGCAGAGTTGGTCGGCGTCGAGGCAGATTGCCCGGGCCACAGACTCGACGGGCAGATAGCGCAACGAATCGGCGCCAAGTTGCTCGGCCATCTCGGCCTGGACCTCGTGGGTCAACGGGCCGCCTTTGAGGAATTCGGGAGCGAAAAGCTCGCTCACGGTAGACATGTCGATGCCGTAGAAACACGGCGCGATGATGGGCGGGCAGGCCACGCGGACGTGGATCTCGCGGGCCAGCCCCAACTGTCGGATACGTTGGATCAAAACCCGCATGGTTGTCGAGCGGACGATGGAATCCTCGACCAGCAGCACACGTTTGCCTTCGAGCACTTCGCGCAGGGGCGTATATTTGGTTTGGGCCTTTTTCTTTCGAGACCCGCCGCCCTCGATAAAAGTGCGACCGCTGTAGCGGTTGCGGATGAGACCTTCCAAACTGGGTACCCGCAGGCTGTACGCCATGGCGTCGGCCGAGGCCTTGCTGGTGTCGGGGACGGGCACGACGATGGTGTCCTCGTCGATGGGCTGGTCTTCCAGGCGGGCCAGTTCCTCGCCCAGAGCCTTGCGGGTAAGATACACGCTACGGCCGTCCAAGGTGCTGGCCACGTTGGAAAAATAAATCCACTCGAAGAAGCAATGGGCCTTTTGCGGGCTGGTCGAGAAGCGCTGGATGTCAAGCTTGCCGTCGGTGATGGTTATTGCCTGGCCGGGCAACAGCGACTTGATGTTCTCGGGCGCGAATCCCAAGTTGAGCAAGGCAACACTTTCGCTGGCGGCGGCGAACAAGGGGCCTTCGATGGCGTAACTCAGCGGCTTGATGCCCAACGGGTCGCGGGCGATGAGCATGTCGCCCAATGCGTCGAGAAAGACCAGGCTGTAGGCCCCATCGAAACGATCGGCAATATCGCGGCACATGTCGATCAACGGCGGGCTCGTATCGTGAGAGAGCGCCTTGCTGATGGTGTGCATAATGATTTCGGTATCGGTATCGCGCGAGAGATAGTTATCGTCGTCGTCCAATAACTCTTGCTTCAATCGGGCGAAGTTTGCCAACTGGCCGTTGAAGGCGAAGCTGAACCACTTGTGTTTCTTTATGTGGTGGCGTTCGAAAGGCTGGGCGTAGCTGCGGTCGTTTTGGCCACAGGTGGCGTAACGAACGTGTCCAATGGCCGCCCTGCCCGAATACTCATCCATCAAGCTCGAGTATTTTGCCCGATGGTTTATGCGAAAAACCTCGGTCACCGTGCCTACGTCCTTGTAGGTGTCGATGAGCTGCTTACGCTTTTTGTTATACGAAGTGATTCCGGCTGCCAATTGGCCGCGGTTTTGAATGTCCAGCAACATTCTAGGCAAAAGTCGGGCCACATGCTCCGGACCTTGGCTGGGGCAAAGAGGACTGTTCTCGTCGCTAGGCAGGTGATAGATGGCCGCGACGCCGCATTCTTCATGTAGTTCGCTCATAACGCCATTCTAATCGGACGGCCGTTTTTCACAACCTATGGCTGACCGGTAAATGGGAGGGCGAGAAACCTGTAGGCCGGGTTACAACCTGCCTCGCCGGGTTACAACCCGGCCTACGAGTCTGGGCCTGGGCATGAAAGGTGGTGATTGGTGCCCTCTACGCCCATTCTGGGCATGCCACACATCGGTCGATGTTCCTGGCCCACAACGAGGCTGGAAATGCTCAGCGGGAGCTTCGCCCTACCATTAGTCTTGATAACATCTAGTCTTGATAACATCCCTTTTACACCGGCCTCCAGCAGGGTATGCTATAGATTTGCCAAATCGACCGTGCGACAAATTTGTAACTAATGACCGATCTATTGCGACAAGAGATTGCTACTCTGGCCACAACCATCGTGGTCAAAGTGGGTACCCGCGTGCTCACCAAGGCCGACGGCCGCTTGAACCTTGAGCGAATCGCCCGGCTGGGAGAGGAGCTGCACGAGGTGATTTGTTCGGGCCGCCGCGTGGTGTTGGTTAGCTCCGGCGCGGTAGGGGCCGGCATGGGCCGTCTGGGGTTGGCCACCCGGCCGACTGACCTGGCCCACCTGCAGGCCGTGGCGGCAGTGGGACAAAGCGCCTTGGTCGAGGCCTACGAAAAGTCATTTAGCACGCACGGGCGGCATGCCGCGCAGATACTGCTAACGGCCGACGACCTCGAGCACCGTGCACGATATCTTAATGCCCGCAATACAATTCTCACTTTGCTCGAGTATGGCGAGATCCCGGTCATTAACGAAAACGATACGATCAGTGTCGACGAGTTGCTTACCACTTTCGGCGACAACGACCGTTTGGCGGCAATTGTGACCAATCTGACCCAGTCACCGTTGCTGGTGTTGCTTTCCGACGTCGACGGGCTTTTCGACGGAAATCCCACCTCGCCGGACTCGAAGATAATATCCACCGTTACGCAGTTGGACGATTCTGTCTTTTCGTTGGTTTGCGATCCGGCCGCGGGAGGATTGGGCAAAGGCGGCATGGCCAGCAAGCTGAAAGCGGCTCGGCTGGCAACCTCAGCGGGCGAGAACGTGATTATCGCCAACGGTCGCAAGCCGGGCGTGCTTGCGGATATTATCGCCGGGCGCCGTGTGGGCACGCTCATCACCGCGCAAGGTCAAACCGTGGCCGCGCGGAAACGCTGGATCGGATACACCATCCAACCGCGAGGACAATTAATCTTGGACGCCGGTGCCTGCCGGGCCGTCGGACAACAAGGTCGCAGCCTCTTGCCAATCGGGGTCGTTGATGTAACGGGTAATTTCAAAAAAGGCGATGTCGTCACCCTCTGTGACGAAAACCGGCGCGAATTCGCTCGGGGATTGAGCAATTACAACGCCCAAGAAGTCCACCAGATCAAACAACGCCAATCAGGTGAGATCGAAACCGCCCTGGGCCACCGCCCATACGACGAGGTGATCCATCGCGACAACCTGGTACTGACCGGCGAATGCTTCGAGAACGAATCCTGAGCTAAACTAGGACTTGGATATTCGGAGAAAGGCTTATGATGGGAAACCCTAACGCCTCTTGAATGTCCCATAATACAACAAGCCCGCCACCGTTTTGGCGTCCTGGATACGCCCGTCGCGGATCATCTCCATGGCTTCATCCCACTCGACCGGCAGCACGGTTATCTGCTCGCCCGCTTCCAGTGCCATTTCGCCGGGCGCGAGGCCGGTGGCCAGGTAGACGTACATTCTTTCGTCGAGGATGCCGGGCGACATCAAGAATGTGGCCAACTCGCTGATGGAATCGGCCCTGTAGCCCGTCTCCTCGGCCAATTCCCGCAGAGCCGTCTCGGCCGGCGGTTCGCCGAGCTCGCAAGTTCCGGCGGGCAACTCCAGGAGCTTTTGTTCAACGGCGATGCGGTAGTTCTCGATC
>JAFGTN010000379.1 GCA_016934075.1 Pirellulales bacterium | reverse complement strand
TTACAAAGTTCAAACCAAACTTTGACGAGGACTTCCACCTCGCCGATTCAATGCGCTCACAGGCGCACTAGTTCCGCCTTCAGGCGGAATATGGGTACGGTAAGCGCGCCTTGACTCGACCTTTGCCGCCTAAAGGCGGAACTACAAACAGTAAAACCTCACCCCGCCAGCAGCGACTGCTCGATGCGGCGGATGGTTTCGTCGATGGTCGAGGTGTCCTCGAACAAACGCGATGGCGTTTCCGAGGCGATCCAGCCGTCCACGCGGCGTTGTGCCGAGATGACCGTGCTGTGACTGCGGCGGCCGAAGAAGGTGCTGATTTCACTCAGCGCGGCGCGGGTGTGCTTGCGCGCCAGCCACATGGCCAGCATGCGTGCATGGTTGATTGTCTTGGCCTTGCGGGCCGATTGCAGCGATTCGGGCTCCAGGCCCAGGTTGTTGCATACCGCGCGTTGGATGTCGGGCAACCGCACCAGCCGGCCGCTGTGGCGGACCATGTCGGCCAGCGTCTCTTCGGCCATATCCAGCGTGACCGGACGGTCGAAGGCCTCGGATGTGGCTTGCAGGCGGCAGATTGCGCCGCTGAGTTCGCGGGCGTGGCTGGTCAGACGCGAAGCGATGAACTCCTGCACGTCTTGCGGAATTCTTACCGTCGATTGTTTGGCCAGCTTGGCGACGATCCCCAACCGCGTGGCACGGTCGGGCGGTTCGATTGCTGCGATCATGCCGCCTTCGATGCGCGTGATCAGTTCGGCGCCCAGACCTTCCAGTTCGCTGGGTGGACGATCGGCGGCCAAGACCACCTGGCGTCCTTCGCGGATGAGAGTGTCGATTGTGTAGTGAAGTTCGACAAGCGTCGATCGCTTGCCACGAAAGAATTGGATGTCGTCGATAATGAGGATGTCCACTCCGCGATACTTGCGACGGAAGCTGGGCAGACCGCTGCCGCGCAAGGCGTCGACGAAGAACGTGGTGAACTGTTCGGCCGTAAGGTACATGGCCGTCGGTCCACCCGGACGTCGACGGGCTGCCGTGCGGATACCTTCAAGGATGTGGGTTTTGCCCACGCCGGTGGGGCCGTGGAACATCAGTGGGCTGAAGTGGCCCGGATGTTCGACCGCTTTCCCGGCTACCGAGACGACCATCTGGTTGGCTTGACCGGCAATGAATCCGTCGAGGGTTGCAAACTTTCGCGGTGCGACTTTGCCTGTTCGCGAAGCGGATTTACCGACGGATGGTTCGGCTTTGTCCGGCGTATGCTCACTGAGCTTGATGGTTTGGAGATTCGAAGCGACGGCGGGTTGCGCAGGTTCACTTTTCGAAGGATTCGGTAGACTTTCATCTATCCGGAAGACCAGCTTTGGTCGTCGGCCAAGCGTCTCGAACGCGGCGGTTTCGATTTGCTCGCGGAATGAACTGCGCAAGAAATCGCGGAAGAACCGGCTTGGGGCCGCCACGCCCAGATTATCCTCGACTAGTTCGATGCTAGTGCTTTGGCCGAACCAAAGTTCGAAACGTTCTTTTCCGACCTTGTCGGCAAGCCTTGCTCGCAATACCGACACGATCTCCATATCGTCCGTGGTCACTTCCTGACCGTCCCCGGCGCGCGGAATCCCCCCCAATGCACCATCGTGGTAGCTATTGGTTATGCCCGCGAACGCGGGGTATATAAGGAGATGAAAGCGCCTACTATGACAGCGGTCGCCGTCTCAGTTAATTTGTTAGTGTCACCCGAGTAGACGATTGTAGCCATGCTAGCTTTGGTGTCAAACCACTAGACCGAGATCCTTGAAAAGTTTCTGTTTTTCCACGTCTCGCAGCACGGAAAAAGCTGAAAATTACGATGCCGCCGCGTATGCGACTTGCACGATTTTTTTCATTATCGCGGTTGTTGACAGTGGAAAAAATGTTCGACGATTGTTAGACCAAATGTTGGCAAATTACGGAAGTCCTTGCGCCGTCGTGAGAAAGGGAGATGGACAATATGAAGATGATGTAAAGCCGCAATTTTTCGGCTTTATGTCGGGAAAAATTTTGCGTAGATAATCCTTCTTTCCCATGCCCGGAATCCTACAGAGGTGTACATCTCAATAGCAGGTTGGTTTTTGTCGTCGACAGCCAATACCAGACGTTGGCGATTTAATTCTGCCGTGAGCCATTGGGCATATTGGGTAATCTGCTTTCCTCGGTCGCGGCCTCGGGCTGAGGGGATAATTCCCATGTACACTAATTCAGTGCTGTCGTGATCGGGGTGGTCGGCAAGCAGTAAGCAACCGATATCTTTACCCTGGTGGCGGACGATAAGCCATCGAGAGGGGGAAAAATCGCCCGTGTCGCGATAACCGTCCAGCACATCTTCTATGTGGCGGACGTTGTTCAATCGGGGGCAATCCAGAGTTTTCTCATAAGTTTTTTCGACAATCCGGGCAAGACGAACATGGTTCGAATAATCGTAAGGCTCGAAGTCGAGTTGCTCTTCGGGATTTGATTGCAGCGGTCGGGCTTCGGGAAAGTCGTCACGACTAGAAAGCATATATAGAAGCTTTGCCAGCGGCTCGAAACCGGCTTCGCGCAGTATGGTATCGTCGGTGGGAGAGACGGTTTCGAGCAGGCAATGAACCATAGACAAGTTATTTCGCTCGAGTTGCTCGCAGAGCGACTGCAGAATCGCATCTGCAGGAGCTTGTGGCTCGTCCTCAGCTAGCCGCGGTGGCCATACTACAGCCGTACGTCCCGCCTGAATTTGGGCCAACACAGCGGCAACCAGGCAATCTTGGCGATATGCTCCAAGCAGGATTTTTTTATATTGTGGGCAAGTGTTTTCGTTATCATTCGGGTAGATATTAAGGTGTTCCTGGACTTGAGCAACGCGTTCCTTCTCGGGTAGATCACGAAATACGAGCCGCAAAGCCTCGACTACACGAGTCGGTGGCGGGGTTTCTATTTGGTAGTCCAGTTGGTCAGACATTTATATGTTTGTTGGTGATTCTACAGTTTTCAGTTGTCAGTTTTCAGACTTCAGAGGGCAGAGGGCAGAACGAAAATGCATTCCTGACAACTGAAAACTGACAACTGAAAACTTACGTCTCCTACGCCCTAGGGTGAAACTGCTTATGCACCGCTTTAAGTCGGGTATGGTCGACGTGTGTGTAGATCTGGGTTGTGGCTATACTAGCGTGACCGAGCATCTCTTGCACCTGGCGCAGATCCGCACCGCCGGCCAACGCGCGCGGGCGCTGGTGCAGCGCATCCTGGCCTTCAGCCGCCGGCAACCTGCCACGCTGGAGCTGCAGCCGCTGCAGCCGCTGCT
>JAFGTN010000378.1 GCA_016934075.1 Pirellulales bacterium | reverse complement strand
TGGCGTCGCTGGAAAAAGACGGCCTGATTTCCCGCGTGGCCGGCAAAGGCACCTTCATCCACGAACATGCCCGCCAAAGATTGCATAACAGCCAATACACCTTCGCGTTGATCGCCCCGCAGACCCGAAGCGGTATCTACCCTTCGCTGTTGCATGGATTTGAATCCGGACTGAACCAGCGGCAGTACCAGACTACCATTTGTGCCACCGAAAATAATCTGGAGAAACAAGGCTGTTTTATTCTCCGCCTTCTAGACATGGCCGTGGGTGGCGTGGCGATCGTTCCCACATCCGATCCACCTACGCCCTTATACCAAATCCGGCAACTCCAGCAGCGTGGAACACCGGTCGTATTCTGCCATCGCAAGGTCGAAGGAGCCAACGCTCCACTCGTAGCCATCCCATTCTTCGAGGCGGGCCGGATAGCGGGTGAAGCCTTTCTGGAAAACGGGCACCGCCGAGTCGCCATCTTTCTTTCTCAAAAAGGAGCCGCGGCGACGGGCTTTGAAAACGGACTGAGATCGGCGATGCGCGCAGGTGGAGAGGAATTACCCGCCGAATCCGTCTTCACCGTGCCCGAGGCAGGACTACACCATGAAGAACACGACATAGCAGTGCGTCAATATCTGCAAGAACTTTTCGACCGACCCGAACCTCCCACGGCCATCATGTCCAGCTATGATCCACTGGCCGAATTAATCTATCTGGAATTAGGCCAACTCGATCTTCAAGTAGGTCGGGATGTTTCCCTGATCGGATTCGGCAGCACGTGGCGAGAGGGTGGATTGCTGCGTAGTTTAACATCCGTGGTGGTTGACGAAGCCCAGACGGGTCGCCACGCGGCCGAACTTCTTTGCGAAATGCGTTTCGGCAACCGCCCCCTGGATGACAACACCGAAATCATGATGCCACTGAGTCTGACCGAAGGCCGGACACTGGGCCCTGCACCCAATTAATCGCCCCTATTTCACAAACTCCAACCGAACGGCTTTCAGCTCGATCGATTCGCGGCCCGGCATATCTAGTGTGCGGATGATCAATTGTTTGGCATCCCGACCGACCTCGATCCGACCCATGGGCAGTTGAGCCCAGAGCTTGTTGTCGTAATGGCTCATGGGATCGGCGCATTCATGAGCGGGTATGATCGCCGGATCGTGTGCCTTTGTGACCGTGCCGTCGAGATGCGACTTGCCGATCTGCACACGCAGCTTGGCCCCCACATTTTCCGGCTTGCAGCAATACAGAAGAGTCACCTTGTACTGCCCAGGATCGACAACCTTCAAAGGCCAACTCGGATAGGCCTTCGTATCGGTCCAGCCCGTGATCCAGTCGTTGGCGAAACCACGCGGGCCGTGGTAGCGGATACCCTTTCCGATATCCGGCACAAGCAACGCCTCGTTGCCGGGAATTTCGATCCAGGGACGATGGCTTTTGGCGAGAGGTATGGCGACTGGTTCGAAGCCATTGTGGGTCACGTCGTCGAATGAGGCGTCGAAAGCTTCCACGTGTTTCTTCAACACCTGGGGAAAAAGTTTGGCCACGTCTTTCTTCTGACCGGGATCGGATTGCATGTCGTAAAGCAACCAATTTTTTCCATAATGAACGGCCCGCCACTGCTGTGAACGAACAGCTCCCAGCCGTAGCTCGAGTCCGCGTCCGCGTATCTGGTGTGTGAACAGCATGCGCTGGGGCCAGTCCTCGGCCTTGCCGCCGCAGAGCAGCGGCACGAGGCTCACACCATCCAGCGGCAGCGTTTCAGGTTTCGGCAACCCGCAAAGTTCGACAATCGTGGGCAGGATATCGATGTGCGCCGCTATCGGTCGCACCACCGTGCCGGGCTTGACGTGACCCGGCCAGCGAACGAACAACGGCACCCGCGTGCCGCCCTCGTGCAGGCTGCCCTTGCGGCCCTTCATGCCCGCGTTGTAACGGTCGCTGTTGGCGCCATTATCGCTCATATAGAAGACGATCGTGTTTTCGGCCAATCCCAACTCGTCGAGCTTGGACAACAGACGGCCGACGTTGCGGTCGATGTTCTCGCACATGGCATACGCACAGGCCGCCTTGTCGTCTAGCCCTCGGGCTTTGTACTTCTTGAATCCCTTCTCCGACACTATCCAGGGCGAGTGTGGTGTGTTATAGGGCACATAGCAGAAGAACGGACCATCTTTGTGCTCGTCCATGAAGCGTATGGCAGCGTCGGTCAACACGTCGGTGATATACCCCTTGGTCTTTATCGGCCGGCCTTTGTGTTCCAACTCCGCATCAAAATATCGGTTCCAGTGCCCGCCGCAAAAACCGAGAAACTCATCGAAACCCTGACCTTGCGGATCCAAGGGCCAATGGCGGCCGTTATGCCACTTCCCAAAAGCGCCCGTGGCATATCCGGAACGTTTGAGTACTTCGGCCAAAGTGACCTCCTCGGCACGCATGTTTTCGTATCCACGCGTGACCCCATGCACGCCGCAACGCGGATGGTAGCGGCCCGTCAACAATGCCGCCCGAGTCGGCGCGCAAACCGGACTAACATAGAACCTATCGAAACGAGCCCCGTCCGCCGCCAGACGATCGAGCACGGGTGTATCGATCTGATCATTTCCGTGTGAGCGAATATCGCCATAGCCTTGATCGTCCGTAAGGATCATTAGAATATTAGGCGCATCGCGTTTTTGCGTAATTTCCGCGCATTTGACAGTGTTTGCCGAGAAACAAAGGATACAGGTGGCAAGTACGAAAGCAGTTAACATGTGCAGAAGATGGGCCGGTAAATGAGAGTAGCGGGGTACGATGTCGCGGGAATAGTGTAGCATCGGAAACTTCCATTATATCTTTAGGTTTTCACATTTATTAGCACACGCTGAGGCCAAATTATAGTATCGAGCACCAGTGCGCGCAAGTCAACATGCCAGACCGCGGTCTTTGACACCAATCAGAGAATCGAATACCTCCGTAACTACACGGATTGCGCGGCATGCTTTTTCGAGGATCCTAATCTGGACACCAAAGTTGTGAGCGACGAAGAGGTCGAGGCCGTGCTTTCCAGGCTTAAGCCGTACCCAAGAATAGGACTGCAAGAGTCTCAGGATATTTTCCGATATTATTTGCCGGCAGTGGGGAAAAGCATACACTTATACTGTTTGGTTCACAATTGCTTCTCCTCTGTTCGGTTATTGATGATCGCCGATCCGGCGTCCTGCCAGAGCATTTCGCTTGCCAATGGTTCAAGGGCTTATCGTCTTGGAAAAAGACGGATATAATACCGGGGTGGTGAAGAATGGATGCTTTGATCGTTTTCTAGCATACTATCCCAAAGCACCGGCGAAGAACGAACGAAATTTTTTTTCTAATTCTCCCTTCGCTTGCGCTTCGGATTAGTATTGGTCCGCACCATGCGGCGCAAGCGACTGCCGATAATATCGACACCACGGTCGAAATTATCGACATCCCCGCTACTGCCCTATTTTGCCGGAACTACGGTGAGTACAATGAATAATTCAGAAAGATCATAATCCCATGAGATGGCCAATTCGAATTCAGTTACTATTGCCCATGCTGGCGATCGTGGCTTTGACGATCGCGCTAGCCACGCTGGCCAGCATTTATCTGACCGTCATCGGTGCCAGCCGCGCTCAGGCGGGACAACTGCGCCGCGTAGTAGCGGCAATTACCGAGGCGAACTTTCCGCTCACCGAACGGGTTTTGCAACAAATGCACGGTCTTTCCGGCGGGCAATTTGTGGTTTTGGATGACAATCGCGAACCGCTGCACGGCACTTTCAGGCTTGGCGACGATGATTTGGCAATGCTGCGGCCCATGGATAGCGGACGCGATATGGACTCCTTCTCGCCGGACAGAATCGTGCAAATAGACGGTGATGCGTATTACGCCGACCTCGTACCGGTTCGCGTCCGTGTGGGAACCGGCCGCTCGCAATCGTTGCTGGTGCTGTATCCTAAAGATCGCTGGTGGTCGGTCGCTCGGGAGGTGGCCTATCCGATCCTGGCTTCGGGAGCGATTGCCATGTTAGTCGGCTCTCTAGTGACCGCTGTGTTGGCTGAGCGGTTTTCCAAACCGATTAAAGTAATCGGCGCTCAGGCTATCGACATCGCCGCTGGACATTTCGAGCCGGTTAGCGTGCCGAAGAGAAATGACGAGATCGCCGATTTAGCCGTTTCAATTAACACCATGATCGAGCGTTTGAGCCATTACGAAGAAGAGGTACGCCGCACGGAGCGGATGCGAACGCTCGGTCAACTCGGAGCCGGCATGGCGCATCAACTTCGCAACTCGGCCACGGGTGTTCGCATGGCCGTCGAACTGCACCAGCGGGAATGCCCCCAGGCTGCCGATTCGGAATCCACCGCCGTTGCCTTGCGAGAATTGCGTCTAATGGAATCGTATCTGCGCAGTTTCCTGGACCTGGGCAAGTCGCGGCGGCTTCCCCACGAACGAGTTGAATTAACGGAGATAGTTCGAGGCGTTATTGAATTGGTACGACCTACCTGCAAACATGCAGATTTAGATTTGAAATTTCATGAGCCGCCACAAGTGATTTACGTCCAAGCGGATGACGAATCGCTACGGCAATTGTTGGTCAACCTGGTGCTAAACGCCACTGAGGCGGTCGGCAGGCAAACTGTCGACGATGCCCGCGTCGTCGTTGAATTGGACCGCACTGATGGCGGCATGGCAATACTGCGGGTGAAGGATTCCGGTCCGGGACCTTCGGCAGAATTGGGCCACGACATCTTCGAGCCATTCGTCACCCAGAAAGTCGACGGTACCGGTCTGGGTCTATACGTCGCCCGGCAAATTGTCGAAGCCCATAATGGCTCGATTAGTTGGCAACGGATTGAAGGCATGACATGTTTCACGGTCGAAATTCCCCTGGCCGACAACCGAACAGATTCCACGGGAGAATAGCAATGGCCCATTTACTCATAGTCGATGATGAACAGAGCATCTGTTGGGGATTATCCAAGCTGGCTAAGAAGATGGGCCTCACGGCGGCCACCGCGGCCTCGGCCGAACAAGGACTGGAGTCCGCGAAACAACAGCGCCCCAATGCGGTCGTACTAGACGTGCGACTGCCGGGCATGAGCGGCTTGGAAGCCATGAAACACTTCAATGAAGTGATCGGGCCGGTTCCCATCATCATTATCACAGCCTACGGCGATCTCAACACGGCCGTTGGAGTTGTTCGTGAAGGTGCATTCGACTACATTACCAAGCCATTCGACCTCAACGTGGCCCAACGGGCGATCGAGCGGGCACTGGAGTTTTCTCCTCCGACCACCAAAGATGCACAACCTCAAGCCACTGAGGATCAGGACGAGATCGTCGGCAATTCGCAGGTAATGCAAAAAGTGTTCAAGAGAATCGCCCTGGTGGCGGCCTCGGAAGCTTGTGTGCATCTCCGTGGCGAAAGCGGTACGGGAAAGGAGCTGGCCGCCCGAGCAATACATCGCCACAGCCGTCGAAGTGAAGGTCCTTTCGTGGCTGTCAATCTGGCATCGCTCAGTCCGACATTGGCCGAGAGTGAACTGTTCGGTCACGTCCGTGGCGCGTTTACCGGTGCGGAAGATGACAAAAAGGGTTTTCTGGAACATGCCAACGGCGGCACGCTGTTTTTGGATGAAGTTGGCGATATCCCTCTTTCCATCCAAGTTAAGCTTCTGCGGGTACTCGAACACGGCGAAGTTTTGCCTGTTGGTGGAAACACTCCGGTATGTGCCGATTTTCGCTTAATTTCGGCAACACACCAGAACCTGGCCGAATTGGTTGCCGAAGGCGACTTCCGGCACGACCTCTACTTTCGCTTAATCACATTCGATATAGAGATTCCACCATTGCGCAGCCGGCCCGAGGACATCCGACCTTTGGTGGAACATTTCCTCAAACTTGTGTCCGCCAAAACAAATCGCCCCATGACTTGCATCACCGATGAGGCAATTGAAGAGTTGGAACGACTGCCTTGGTACGGAAACGTGCGCGAGCTTCGTAATGCCATCGAACATGCCACAGTATTGGCACGCGAGGGTGCCATTGCGCCGGAACATTTGCCGCCGCCGATGCCGGGCTCGGTTAACGCCATTGCCATTCAGAAGGATGCAATAGCGGGATTGATCTGCAAGTGGACCCAAGCCGAGTTGCAAAGTCAGAAACCGGTGGAAAACTTGTATGCGTCATTTTTGAACCTGGTTGAGCCGGCTTTTTTGGAGACGGCCCTGCGACACCATCATGGCCAATGCGCTACGGCCGCCAGACAACTAGGGTTGCATCGTACGACCTTGAAGAAAAAACTGGACCAATTCGGTATCGCCGATAACTGAGCGGCGACATAGAACGAAAAGCGGTTAGTCACTTTTTGGTTTGAAGTGCGTTTTTGGGGTACAACTCCTGATTAGCCGAGTCCACCGTTGAAAATGTTTGATGGTTCTCAGTTCGGTAGAAGTTTCTCCCCACTTTTCTTGCAGTTGCGTTTCATTCCATTTTCTTTGCCTCTTTAATAAAATCGTCTTCATTGATTTTCAAATGAAGCGGTACCGAATCCTTCCAGCCTTTCTTGAAAGCGAATCCCGCGATCACCCAAATCTCGCCGGGCCTACGCTCGAACATGTACGGATAGCTCAACTGGCCGCCTTTCTGGCGAGCGATGACGATGGGTTTCGTCCAAGTTTTGGCGTCGTCTTCGGAGAACCGCAAGAGCAATTCCTCGCGGTTTGCTTTGCCGTTGCAGACAAAGACCAACCGTCCGCTGCGCAACTTCAGTAAGTGGCCCGGTGCGGAGGTTGATTCTATGGGGCTGGGCACGATTGTCCGCCAGGAGAGTCCGCCGTCGTCGGAATAGGCTTCCCAGAAGCGTCCCCAATGTGTGCGGATCATCATCAACAAGCGACCATCGCCCAACTCGGCCACTGCCGGTTCCATCGCTCCACTGTGGTGTCCGTGACCGCCCAGATCTATCAAATTGCTGCGCCGCCAGGTTTTCCCCTCGTCGTCCGAGGTCAGAGAACATGCCGCATAGCGGCCCGGATCGAGAACGATGTGGGGTACCACGGCCACCAGCCGCCCGCTGCGGATCTGGATAAAACCGAACCAGTTGGGATTATATCCTTCTAGTATCCGTTGCCGGTCGATCCATGTCTTGCCGCCGTCGAGGCTGCGGACAGCCCATACTTCCAGGCGGCAATCGTCCTTGGGCTGGTTGATCTTATTGTCCCAACTAAAATTGTAGGTGGTAGCGTTTAGGAACACTATCACCAGTGCGCCGCTTTTCGTTTGCTGTATATAGAACGTAGCTGGTTCGTTGCCGTTTCGTAATCCCGCAAGTCCTTCACAAACAGGTCTGGCCTCGGTCCAGGTCTTTCCGTCATCTTTGCTCGTGCGCATGCCCTTGGCGTCCACAGTCATCAGACGGCCATCAGCAAGTTCCAGGAAAGGTCCTATAGAATCGACCGCCAATGTTTTGTAAAGCGGATGCACCCAGCGAGAATCGTCCACTGCCGCGTCGCACGGTGCGTCCGAGACGATAACTGATGAGACAAAAGCCACCACAATAATACATTTCAAAATGCAGACAAAAATGTTTTGTTTTTTGGCAACAATGAAGTTTCTTTTCACAATCATATCCTCCTTTTCTAAAACTACTGGTTAAGTATCCACCTACCGGAGAGCCTATTTTTGAATCTCTTTCATCGGCACAAGCTTGGCGGGTGGATCTACAACTGCGTTCTGGTTTGTCTGGGGATCGCCGAAAGCGCCGGGCCAGTCGACGGTCGATTCCCGGGCAATACGAGTGACGACAATACGGTCGCGGTGATTATCGCCACTTAACATTCGGCCGCGGGCGATCAGCGGCTGGGCACACGAGGTAATGGCCCGCCCATATTCAAAAATCTCTTCCAACTTTCCGTCTGCGGCCTTGATCCTAAACAGCTTGCTCTTTTTGTCTTTTGTGTCTTGGGTCTCAGCATAAAAATGGCCGTTGAAATAGGGTTGGTTGATGATGCAAATGAAATCGTATTTGGACAGGTCGCATCGCCAGGCGATTTTGCCGCTGCCGATTTCATAGGCGGTGATGTTGCGCCAGCTATCACCTTTGTAACGTTCTTTGTACCACATGTTTCCACAGCCTGTTACCAGTTTGCCTTCGGCGTAGGTCAATGTGTCTTTCTTGCCAGAGGGCAACTTGTCTCGTTGCCAGACAAGATTCAAATCCTGATCGAAAACACGGATGGCTGCATCCCAGGCGGGCTGGCCATACCATCGCGTGGCGACGAAGTAGCCGTGCTCATCGTCGATCAGCATGGTGTTCCACGAGATGCACCGATTGGGACTGCTCACCTCGGTCTGCTTCAAAATCTTGCCGTCCTCGGCGCGAAGCTTGAGCACTTTGCCGCCGCATTGGTCAAAAATCCATCCCTGCCGCTGGTCGACACAGGGCGTGATCCCGCCTTGCCCGCCGAGTTTGCACCACCACACATCTCGGCCGGTTTCCAGAGACATAGCGTGCAGACCGTTTTTACAGGCCATCAAGATCAACTTCGAGCCGTCTTTCCTCTGATAATATGAATAGGCAAAGAAATATGCGCCCGGCTGATTGGTTTCACTGGTCCAGATAATCTCGGCCGTATCACGGTCGAGCGCCACGGTTCGGGCTTTTTTATGTTCGTGAGCCAGCAGAAGCCAGACTCCGTCTTTTCTCTGGATGACCATGGGAGTGCTGTCGTAGGTTTTATGAATGGGAACACAAGGAAAAGATTCTTTGAGTTTGATGGCCGCAACTTCCTTATTGCGCCGGCCGTAGTCACCAGCCGTGAAATAGGCAATTCCATCTTGTACTATCCCCCCCTGGTTGTAATAGTCCAAGCCCGATTTAGACAAGACGGCGTATTGACGCTGCTTATCATCGCCGGGAGCCACCGCCGTACTCAACAGCAAAGCCGTACAGATGGTCATTTCGGCGAATACCCATAGTGCTCTCATCATTTCCTCCCACCGGAGTTTATTATACAGGATCAATCGTTGAGTATACACAATTTCATTTCCAGTAATCGAAAAAACCTTGACGGCGCCAGGTGCCATACTGATACTTAGAAGCAGATGTGAAATCGCTAAGAATCAAAGGATCTGTTCCATGCGAAAAACCGTATTGCTAATCCTAGTTTTCGGACTTATGCCGGCCGTTTCTGCCGGCCAGAAAGATAGTGTCCGCAAAGGCGCAGCGGCGAAATCCTCGAAATACTATGACGCTGCCGTCGGATGCATTCGCACCTTGATGCGTGACGGTACCGACAGATACGGCAAAGAGCACAGCCCCATGTTCAGCTCGATCCTCGATCTGAAGACCCACAGCATGCCCGCCGAAGCGCCATCGCTGCTGCCATTGCAACGTAAGGGGGACCGCGCTTTTCCCGGCGGCAACCTACACCATGATATATTCACGCTATTGGCCATGTATCATTTGATGAAAATCACGGGTGATGAGTGCTATGCGACTGCCGCGGACGCTTACCTGGACTTCTTCCTGCGGTGTTGCGCCGCGGTCGGCAACGGACTGTTTCCTTGCGGCGAGCACGCCTTTTGGGATTTCAACAAGGAAACACTCGGCGGCTATGCCAACCAGGAAAACTTGGCGCTTGTCCCACGCGAGTTTTGGGAACATCTCTGGCGTATCGATCCCCAGGCCACAGAGCGGCATATCCGTGGCCTGGGACCAAAATGCCTCGATCCGATAATCGAGAAATTCCCGGTCGATAAGAAAAATGCCGTCATCAAGGTTTTCGTGCCTTACAACGAAGAGTTTCAGAAAGGCCGTACTTATGGCTTCTGGGACAAGATCTACGAGCCCAGCGGTGGATATGCTTTCGTGGGCGCGGAAAAACTGGCCTTGATGTGCCTCTGTGCATATCGCTTTATTGGAAACAAGGATCATCTGCGCTACGCCGTGGATGTGTGGGACACCTATCAGACAATCGATCGCCCTACAGACAAGGCCGTCACACCCGGCAAGTACGGCGGGCTCGTCGCACTCTCCTTGGATCTGTACGACATCACGGGCGAGAAGAAATATCTCCACTACGCTCGAAAAATCGCGGATCTGGCCGTTGATGAACTTTACGAGAACGGCTTGTTTCGAGCCGCAACCGGCAAGGACTACTACGAAGCCGCCAATGGTGTCGGCCCGTTGTTGATAGAGTTGATCCGCTTACATCTGATCACCAGCGGAAGCGACTACAGCTTGCCTAGATACTACGCCGAAACGTAGGATCTCGAAAGCGATAAAACCATTAGCTTTGCAATACTTTGTCCTACCATTGCGGTTTCTCCTCGCGCCCTTCGCCGTGTCATCGTCCCATGGCGCGTGCCTTCTCGAGGATTGCGGGTCGGGCGTCTTCCATGATATCGCGAACGTCTTCGTAGCGCATGGTGCGTTCTTCGAACGATCGTTTTTCCAGGGCGCCCATGAAGCGGGCTTCGAACTCGGCCAAGTTGAAGCCGTAGATGTGGTAGCTGTCGGCCATGTGGCAGTAACGGCCCAGTCGCACTGTTTGGCCCGAGAGTTCCGTAATCCGCTGAGCGATATTTCTCTGTAACTGAACCAGGGCGAAGATGTTCATCATAGCCGCCTTATAGGCGTCGTTACTACGGAAGCGAACATTCATGTTCAAGCGAGGCTCGCCCTTCTGTTCGATGATGCGACACCAGACGCTCTGCAGGCAGGCTGGGTCATAGCAACTGTTGTCTTCCCAAACCTTCCACGTGATGGCTTGTGCCCGACGCGTGTAGGGCGTTTGCGCCAGGTTGCGACATATGTTTTCGATCTGGTCGATCGGCTCCAGCGTGGGCGGCTCGTAGCCGAACAAGCGTTGATGGTAGGTATATTCCCAACGCGTATCGCTCTCGTCCTCGGGATCGCGGACACAGTGGTCTTTGATCCCCTCGCAGACCTCCATCACGTATTCCTGCAAATCATCGAATCCGCCCGGAAAGTCGCGATGGATCATGGGCTCGGCCGAAGGATCGCGAACCGTAAGGATCATGGTGGCATCCTTGCTGGGCGGATCCTCGGGCTTGTCGTATTGAGTCTTCAAGTCACAACCGTGCCGGTACAACTCGACCATCGAGTTTTCCCAAGCCTCGGCAATGCCCTCTCCTTCCGCGGTCAGTACGGGGATTCCATTCATGATTTGTCCTGTCGCTGATATTTCCTTTTAGAAATCGCTCACTCGCTACTCAAATTTAAATCCGCACGGATGTCAAGTGTGCCGTTCGCTTCGCGCGCCATTTTCCAGCAATCTCAACCGTCTTTCAACCCCACCGGGTATCGACGCTCACCAAAAACTTTTTGATGATTGAAACAGCCGGGCGACTGTTAGTTAAATTGGTCGTAGAATAGCGCAACGCAAGAGGGGGGGTGGAAATTTGCCCCCTAAAAATTCTCTCGCCACACCGCCGACGACCATGATATCGAATCGACGTCCCAATCACAAAAACAAGCCCGCCGCGACAAAGTATCCACCGAGCAGACACATTGCCGAGACGGGCTGGGAAAAAGCGGCTCTATCTCCGACTACATTGCCACCGGCTGTGAGTTGTTCTTCGAGCTTGCCACGGCCGCTTCGACGAATTTCATGTGTTTCACACCGTCGTGTACGTTGGCGTAGCTGCTGCCGTCGCAGTTGAAGGGCTTGCCGTCGTTGAACAGGCGAACGTCCTTCTCGAACTCGCGGTGCAAGCGGGCATAGGCATCATGGAAAGCCTCGCCGTGTCCGGAAGGAATGGTGGGCTCGTTGATAAGCACTTCGGGCACGCCTTTGAGGAACGTATCGTCGCCGTTGACTTCACCGCGCCAGTAAACACGTTCCGGCTCGCCGGGCAGGTAAACCTTGACGCATTCGGAATCTTCCTGCCGCCACGTGAGCGTACCTTTTTCGCAGTTGACCTCGATGCCCAGGTCGTTCTTGTGGCCGATAGCAATCTGCGTGGCGCGGATCATTGCCCGTCCTCCGTTGGAGAGTTCACAGTAGGTGGTGAAATGGTCATCGAGCTGGCGGCCTTCCAGGAAGGTCTCTACCATGCCGCGCACCGAGGTGATTTCCAGGCCGGTAACGAACCGGGTTTGCATGAAGGCATGCGTGCCGATGTCGCCTCCACAGCACGACGCACCGGCCTTTGTGGGATCTGTCCGCCAAGAGGCCTGCATCTGGTTCTCGTCCTCGAGCTTGGTTGCCAGCCAGCCCTGCAGGTAGTAGGCATCGACCCAGCGCACGGCTCCCAACAATCCGCTG
>JAFGTN010000377.1 GCA_016934075.1 Pirellulales bacterium | reverse complement strand
GCCGGCTGTCACATCCGGGGCGTTGGCGGCGATCGGAGCACTTGCCGGGGCATCGGGACGAGTAAATCGCGAATCGCCGAGAATACCGCTTTTGATAATCTCGGCCGTATCGGCTTCGGTACCCGCCGAGGTAAGCGTGCCTTCGAGGTAGACGTTTTGCGTGGCCTGCGCGACTTCCGCACCGCCGAGTCTGATCTCAAGCGGCACGAGTTGCGTGCGCTGGATCTGGAAATCGTCATTGATGCCGAATCCCATCACACGGTTACCGGTGATTGTGGTGATCTCGTTTGATGAGTTCAGCTTGAAGATGCCGTTGCGGGTATAATAGTTTTCGCCGCCGGCACCTTGGGCAATGAAGAATCCGTCGCCCTGGATGGCCATGTCCAAAGGATTCGAACTGATCTCGACCGTACCCTGGTTGAAGTTTGGCGTGACCTCGGCCACCATGGTACCCAAGCCGGTTTGACGGGGGTTGGTACCGCCGCTTGTGTCCGTGGGCGATGATCCCAGGCTCATGGTTTGCAGGAATTGCGAAGCAAAAGCCGCATCGGACGACTTGAATCCCACGGTGTTAGAGTTGGCAAGGTTATTTCCCACCACGTCGATCGTGGTTTCCGCGGCAGTCAGGCCGGTCAAGGCCGTACTTAATGCTGAAGCTAAACCCATTTCTTTATTCCTTTATTCTCTAATTTGATTTTCGCTTATTTTAAATTTTGTATTGAAAGTGGGATGTAATCGAAATATCCAATGTTCAATGAACAGTGCTTTCACCCGATGCCGGATACGTACTAGTTAACAACCGTCGTCTCCACATTGCTTGAAAGCACCGACGATATATTTGCAAGCGAAACCTTATGATCGACAGTACTGGCGGCCCTGATTTCTTCGAGTGTTTGAGGATCGTACACTGCCGGAATGGTCTCGGTTAGCACTAGCATGGGCGCGCCGTTTTCGAGCGAAACTCGCTTGACTTCGCCGGTTACAATTTTGTTGTTTTCTGACATGCCCAGTATCGACTTGCCGATCAATTCCTGCGCGGCGGAAAGCTGTACGGGAAGTTCCGTAGGATCAACTATTTCGCCGGGCTTGTTATTGAGAACCTTACTGACATTATTGACCAGTACGGTGTGTTCCACCGTGTGCTCGGCGATGGTCGTATCAGTTAAGGGATCGTAAGTTTCGGGCACGATTTGGGTAACGATCAATTTGGCCTTCTTGTCTTCGATCATGACACGGTCGACCGTGCCTTCGACGCGCTGGTTCTCTTCGGAAAGAGCCTCAACCTTGAGCCCGATCATGTTGCTGGCCATGGTAATACCCTGACTGAGCATCAAGGCATCGAGTGATTCCGTCAGTTTGTCGTTCGACGCGATCTCGCGGATCTGGCCGATCTGACCGAGCATTTGCTCGTTGTCCATGGGATTTAGCGGGTCCTGGTTTTGCAATTCGGTGATCATCAACTGGATGAAGTCGTCCATGTCTACGTCACTGAAAGCATCTGTTGAGTTGTCAATCCGCACATTGGGATCGGTGATCGATGAAACTTCCATTTTTTCCTCTACCTATTTGTGTTTCCGACGCTTGCTAGGCGACGAAATCGAGTTGCGCGGCTTCGCCAAGTCGTCTTGCTCGTGGCACCGCTTGAGTTCTTTCATTTGTTTTTTCGGCATCTTCGGCGGTCGATGCCGTCGCCGGCCTGTCGGCCGATCTGTCGTTGGATTGATACTGGTCGGCTTCGCTTTGCTGCGAGCCGTCGTTGTTCGAGCCCGCATAGTCGATGTCGAACTGCTGAACTTTAATATCCTGCTGCGCCAAGCGGTCGCGCAAGGCGGGCAGATTATCGAGCAGGATATTTTTTGCGGCTTGTGTTTCCGTTTCCATCCGTGCGATCATGGCGCCGTCGCGAATGGTGACTTCCAGACGTAGCGAACCGAGTTCCGAGGGATGCAAACGCATACGCAGCGTACCGCCGTCACGCCCGGCTCCTTCGATGGCGCGGGCCACGCGTTGCACAAAACGTACGCGGTCGACCGTGTCGATATCCTCGGTTCCCGCAGGGGCGGACGCCGCGGCGGCGCGGGCGTCCTGAACATTGTGGCCGCGTTGTGCAATTGAAATATCGTTTTGGCCGTGTTGATGCGACGAGGCTTTTGCATCGCCCGAATCCTTGTCGGCCGCATCGGACGCGTTGATTTTGTCGAGGGCGTTTTGCGCGGACTTGAACTGGTCGCGGTCGGAGGTAATTGGATTGATGACCGATGTCGTGGCCGCCGCTTGCGCGTCCGCCTCAGCACCGTTCTCGGATTTGCTTTCGGCACTGTTCCGATCGCTGGGATTTGCCTCCAGGTTATCTGTGTTGCGAAGGCTGTTCTGCTGTAAATTATGTTCGGCGGCGGCGACTTGCGATTGTGCCGAGGCGTCGCCGGCTACGGTCTCTTCGCTAGTGCCGGCAGCCAAGGTGGTCTGTTGGGAGGCTTCTTCGATAATATTATCTACAACCGTTTTGTCAGTTTTATCAGACGTTGCATCAGCTAAACCGGCTTCAAGATCCTGTTCTTGATTTTGCGTGTTCTCGCTTGTGTTTTGTTTTTCGGATATTACCGGCGATTCGACGATGTTGGTGGATTCAGCGGAGACATCAGCTTGCATTTGTGCGACTCCGGCCGCATCGACCGGATCCACGGCAACCTGAATCGCGGCTCCAGCATCGGACGTATTCTCGCCTATTTCCGATGTTTGCTCGTTGCCCGTGTTGTTTAGGTTTTGATCTGCGTAGTGCTGAAAAACGAGGTTTGCCTGCTGATTTTGTTGGGCGTTTTCAGCAATAAGTTGGCTAACCAGCTCAGCACCATCGGTACAGGATTGGTCTTGCTCTGTTTCCGTGGCGATCACATTGTCGTTTTTCGTCCGGTCGCCAGCGTCTTGGTTTTCACCATTATTGTCAGCAGCAGTTTGATTGTCGGAAGATGTGGTGGTATCTTGAGAGTCTTTTGGTTCGCAACGACTGTCTTGCGAGTCGGTCCGGACATCGGCTCGAGATTCCTCGACGGATGTGTCATCCCGATGATCGGCCACGGTATCGCCGGCGGCAGAGTCTTCGCGGTTATGTCCACGCTGTGCGTTGCGACTGTTTTCGGCTTGGTCGGACTGTCTCGTGTCACTGGGACGCCACTGTGAACTTGCGGGCGAGGCATCCGCCTGGAAAGCCTGTCGCAGGTGTTCTCCGAACGTTTCGCCCACTGATTGCTCAGTGGAGAAGCTGGTACTTACAGAACGGCTGCTTCGGGCAGACGCGGGGGCGATAAAACTTTCGGTGTTTATTGGTGACATAATTGTTCCCGTGTAATGATATTCCGATTCAAACCGGATTAATCTTCGGATTTCTTCTTGTTTTCCAACTCTTCGAGAGTCTGCTCCGCAAGTAATGCAACCGGAGTTCCCAGGCGGATTCTGCGAAGTATGTCGGCTAGGATCTTCTGATCTTCTTCAGTTGTAAATACGCCAGTTATTTTTTTCAGTTTCATAGCTTCCATACCGGCAACAAGCATCACGGCCTGGTCGATTTGGCCGGAATCGTAAATTTTGATCAACTGGTCCTTGGCCTGTTCAGGCTTCATGTTCTGGAGTATGACAATATTCTCTTGCAACCCGTTGCTCTCCTGGAACTCCTTCAGTTCAGTCAGCTTTTTCTCGAAGGCTCCTCGAGTTTCCTTGAAGCTTGCGAATTCACGGTTTTGTTTGTTTTGTTGGGCGCGCAGCTCGGTGACATCCTGGCTGAGGGCCTGTTCGCGCAGCTCCATATTGCGATTCTTGCCGGCACGTACCTCGATAATTTCCTCGAACGACGGTTGTTCGGGGGCGATTTCCTCCTGGCGTCGCAGTTCGTCGCGGGCGACGGCCACCATTTCGCGGCCGCGAGCAATGGCCATCATCTGTGTAATTTTATCACCGCTCATGTCCCAACTTTTCCAGACATACGCGAAAATCATCGACTGGGCGATGAGCGTGCCCACCACAAAACACAATCCCAGTAAACTAATTCCACGAACCAGGCGTGCTATCATTTTTTTCACGATGAGACCTCCTCACGCAGTTTTCTTCGTCCGGCTACTTCGTCGATCACTTTCATCTCGCGCCGTCCTTCTTCTTCGTTGTGTCGCTCGAGTTGCCGTTCTTGCAGCTTTTCCAGGACGTGGACCTCTCGATTGGCTTCCACCAGATTTTGTCGTCTGCGTTCGATTTCGGCAGCTACCACCTGGCGTTGCTGGATCAAATGTTGTTGCTGAGCGCGGAGCAGTATTTCGAATCGTTGGGTTTCAACCAACCGGTCGACATCGACCGTGCCCGGACCGGCGGCCTCTCGGCACTTGAGGGCCAGTTCGGCAAGATTGGCTTCGAGTTCTCTCTGCTGGTTTTCCATAATCGCGTCGGCCTGGTACGCTTCGGCAAGTTCTCCACGACGTTCGTCCCGGTCTGCTTCTCGCAGCCGCAATAATGTCGCCAGGCGGAACTTGAACTTTGCCATTTGATTTATTGTCTCTTGAATTGAAAAATGGTTTTATGGACAACGGGTAATCTGATAACTTGTCTTTCAGGGCGACGTCGACACATTTTCCTCATGTGCCTGCGGCACCCCGATAGACAAGCTATCGGGGCTACACATATTTCTGTCTTCTGTCCTCTGTCCTCTGCCCTCTATCATCTGTCATCTACCCTCTATACTACCGTGCCTGTTGCTGTATCTGCGGTTGCTGGATCTGTTGTTGCGCTTGCTTCAACTGTTGATTCATTTGTGATGCGACCTGGGCCGCCTGTTGGCCCAGTTGTATGAGTCCGCTGCGGGCATCTTCGAGAGTCGACGGTTCTTCTACTCGTTGTTTGAGATAGGCATTGATGTTATCTTGCAGTTCGATCGATACGTCGACGGACCGATTGCTGCCGCGCCGATATGCGCCGATGGAGATCAGGTCTTCGTGATCGCGATAGGCGCCCATCAGATCGCGTAAAATTCCGCACGAGTTGAAGTGTTCTTCGCTGGTAACGTCGGGCATCAATCGGCTTAGGCTTTCCAAAACGTCGACCGCCGGATAGCGGCCTTTCGAGGCCAGTTTTCTAGACAGCCAAATATGTCCGTCGAGCAGTCCACGGACGGCGTCGGCGATCGGTTCGTTGGGATCGTCGGCCTCAACCAGCACCGTGTAGAAGGCCGTGATACTTCCGTCCGTGCTTTGTCCGGCCCGTTCGACCAAGCGCGGCAAGACGGCAAACACCGAAGGCGGATAGCCGCGCGTGGTGGGTGGTTCGCCGGCAGCCAGGCCGATCTCGCGTTGGGCCAGGGCGAAACGCGTCAGCGAGTCCATAAGCAGCAAGACATTTTTGCCTTCGTCGCGATAGTGTTCGGCGATGGCCGTGGCGGTCATGGCGGCCTGGACTCGCACCAAGGCCGGCTCGTTACTGGTGGCGACCACCACCACGCTCTTGGCCAATCCCTTGGGGCCCAGATCCCGCTCGATGAAATCATTGAGTTCGCGGCCGCGTTCGCCGATCATGGCGATTACGATCACGTCTGCCGACGTGTAGCGGGCCATCATGCCCATCAGCACGCTCTTACCCACGCCCGAGCCGGCGAAAATCCCCAGCCGCTGACCGAGTCCGCAGGTCAAAAGCCCGTCGATGGCGCGAATACCGGTCGACAGCGGCAACTCGATTCGGGGGCGGTCGCAGGGATGCGGCGGGGCGCGGTGGAAACGCGTTCTCTGGCCCAGAATCGGCTGTGGACGACCGTCCACGGCCTCACCCTTGGCGTTGAAGACACGGCCCTTGAGCTCATCGCCCACTCGCAGCCAGCGCGAGGTGCGCACCAGGCGGACACGGTTGCCGCGGCGTACTCCCGTCAGTTCTTCAAAAGGATAGAGAAGCGTGAGATTGTCGCGAAAGCCGATGACTTCGGCCTCGAGCGGACCTCCCGCGTCGCGATCGATCGAAGCCAAGGCGCCTACCGGTGCCGGGAAACCGGCCACCGATGCCGTCATACCGACCGTGCGGGCAACACTGCCGACCAGTTCGATAGGCATAATCGCGTCAAGTTGTTCGCTCAGAGCGAGCATACGCTTATCCTTAGGTTAGTTCTTCTTCAATACGAGCCAATTGCGATTCGAACTGCTGGTCGATTATTCCAAATTCGGTTTCCACACGAACTCCGCCCGCCGAAATACGTTCGTCCGGCACCAGTTCAGTGGGAGCCAGGCCGGAAAGTTCTTTGGCGATCGACTCCACTTGCCGGCCAAGCGTTTTGTGGTCGGCCGGATTTAGGTGTACTCGGATCCGGGCGCTGCCGGCGGCCAGTTCCAAAGCCTCGCGGACAAGCGTCAAGGTAAGTTCGGGCGATTCGGGCAGATGTTTTCGAATCAGCCGTTCAGCGATGGCCGTGGCCAGATGTACGCTGCTTTTTTCCCAATGCGCCAACCACGCCTGCTTCGAATGTTGAATATCCTGTATAGTTTTCCGCAAGGCCGGCATAAGCGTGGCCAAATTCTGCAGCAATTGCTTGTTTATCTCCTCGGCGGCCGCCCGGAGACCGGCCGCTTTGGCTTGCTGTTCAATTTGCCGGGCATCTTGCTTGGCTTTTTCCACAATCGCAACAGCCTGATCGTGAAACTGTCCCAACCGACGATCGGCCTCGACGGCCATATCGGTAAAGTTATAGGCCACGCCGTGGATACCCGCGTTGCGATCTGTTGCTTTGATTACAGTTGGCATATTGAGGTGTCAGTTATCAGTTTTCAGGTGTGAGAGGAATGGCGCTAGCCACCGGCTCCGTTGAGTAATCATTGTCCTATGAAGCCGGCGGCTAGCGCCGTGCCGTTCAGTTCATTTTTCTTTGAATCTTGGCCATTCTTATTTTCGACATTCGTCATTTCCGTCCTCGATCCTCTACCTACGCGGTTAATCCGATCGACGCTTCACGTCGGCCGACCTGCAGTTTGATTTTTCCCGCGGCGTGGAGTTGTTCCACTGTTTCGACCATGCGTCGACGGGCTTCTTCCACGTCGCCCAGGCGCACCGGTCCAATGTTTTCTATTTCGTGGCGGACGGCGGCTGCGCCTGACTTGGGCATCTGGCGCAGCACGCGGTCCATAATTTGGCTGGGGGCGCCTAGTAGGGATAGCACAAGGATCTCCGGTCGCACGGTCTCAACGATCGTGTACAAAGTGTCGGCGTCCATGGCCGCCAGATCGGTAAAGTCCACACGTACTGGCTGGGGCCTCTGGTTAAAACGTTCGTCGAACGTAGGTTCCATATGATGCAAGTTGGCGGCGAATTTTTGTGCCAGGCGCCGGTCGCGGGCGGCCAGATTGTTGAGAATCGTGGAACCGACATCGCTGTCGGAGGCTTCGAGTATACCCGCCACGGCGGGCACTCCGGCCACGCGTCGACGTTCCATGTGTATCTGTTGCGAGAGTCGTTGCTGCAATTCCTGTTCGACTTCGCGAAGGATTTCGGGATCGGTCTCCTCGAGATCCACAAGTCGTCGAACCACTTCGACCTGCGTGGCAGCCGGCAATTTCACCAGCACTTGGCCGGCCCGTTCGGGCGGCATGTGTGAGAGCACCAGGGCAATCGTCTGGGGTCGCTCGGCCAGAAATATGTTCGCCAGACGATCGCTTTCGGTTTCATTGAGAAAATCGAACGAGGGCGCGCCGGGTTGCATGGATTTGGACGGCCGCATTGATACAGGAGACTGGGCGGGAGTTGCCGCGGAACGCGCAGCCAGCCGTTCGGCCAGTTGTTCGTCAAGTTCGACACCCACTCCGGCGTCAACGGTTTTCCGCTGTGGCAATCCCGGTCCGAGACGGAAGAACTCTTCGATGACCTGTTGTTGTTCGTCCGCATCGATGTCGTCGAGTTCGATCACCGCCTGGCGTACGATACTCGCCTGTGCCGGTCCCATCTGATCCAGGAGCGCATCGACCGTGTCGCGGTCCAGGGCCGAGACAAGGATGGCGGCTTTGCGCATACCGTCGTCGTTTCGGCTCAGCTTGTTGGCGGTGCGATCTGTCGGTTTATTTTGAGTTATGGTGCTCATGCTTTATTGCTCGGTGTTAAACCTTCATGCTCGGTGAACCGATCCATGTTCTTAGAATATTGGCCGCCGCTTCGGGATCTTCCTGTACCAGTTCGGATAGTTCGTCACGAAGTGAGGCGCCGCCCGCTGCAAATCTCGCCAGACGTCGTTGCTGCCGATTCATGCCTTCTTCGGCGACGCCTTCTTCGCCGCCAACTCCCATTTCGCCTGCGATCCCCGCGCGGGATTGCTGTCCGGTAGTTGTTTCCAGTGGCGTCGATTTGATCATCGAACGCAACATACCCAGGCTGGCAAAGGCCAACGCGACCAGACCCAGCATCTGCCAGTTCGCCCCGAGCCAACTCATGGCCGTCGCCGTCATGGAAGGCTCGGGGATGGGGTCGGGTATGATGTTGCGGCCCACGGTAACTTTCACCTGAGCCGTTTTGTCGGCGACGTCTTTCATGTCGGGCAGCAAACCCGCAACCAACTCTTGGAT
>JAFGTN010000376.1 GCA_016934075.1 Pirellulales bacterium | reverse complement strand
GGGTGGAATTGCATGAAATACCAGCAGTGTACTAAACCAGTCCAAGGAAAGTCTAAAAGGTAAAAGTTCCTCATATCCCGCCTCGGATTAGCCAACCACTCCATTGATCATTTTGGGACCTCATTCCAACGTAGAACCACGAATTCAGAGGGAGATATTCCTTTGACCAATATTGAGCAAGTGCCTCGTAAGGAGCAAAGAAGAATATGAGCAAGACATCCTTGATTCTTGGGTTATCGTTGATGTTATCGGCCGTTACGGCTGTGGCCGCGAACCCGAAACAGGCACCTAATCCTTATGAAAGCGCCTCGCGCCCTACGATGGGGTGTAAGATAGACAGGATCGTTTTCGCGAAACTGTCTTCGCTGGATATCAAGCCGGTTCTTTGTTCCGATGCGGTATTTGTGCGACGCGTCTATCTGGACGTGATTGGCACCCTGCCGACCGCCGAGGAAGCCTGGAAATTCATCAACGATCCAAACAGAAAGAACAAGCGCCGCATCCTGATCGATCAGTTGCTCGAGCGGGATGAATTCGCCGATTATTGGTCGATGAAGTGGGGTGACATTCTACGAATCAAGGCCGAGTTTCCCATCAATCTCTGGCCCAATGCGGCACAGGCGTATCACCGTTGGGTACGGGCATCGATTGCCGAAAACAAACCGTACGATCAATTCGTACGTGAGATGCTCACCTCCAGCGGCAGCAATTTCCGAGTCGGCCCGGTGAACTTCTACCGAGCCATCCAGAACAAAACTCCCGAAGGCATCGCCACCACGGTCGCATTGACTTTTATGGGCACGCGCACCGATTCCTGGACGAAGGATCGGCTGGCGGGTACGGCGATATTCTTCTCCCAGATTGGTTACAAACCCACCAGCGAATGGAAGGAAGAGCACGTATTCTGGAACCCTCTGGGCTCCGCTTTACCGCCCGGCAGTACCGCGCCAGGGCAGGCCGCCATCAAGACATCCGCGCCGGTCGCCGACGAGAAATCGAAACTACCGGTTACCCCAGCCGCGCCGCTCGTAGGAGTTTTTCCCGACGGCAAGAAAGTCGAGATACCGCCGAACCAGGATCCGCGAGAAGTTTTCGCCGATTGGCTCATCACACCGGAGAATCCCTGGTACACGAAGAGCATCGTCAACCGCGTATGGGCGTGGCTGATGGGACGTGGAATCATTCACGAGCCGGACGACATCCGTGAAGCAAATCCGCCAAGCAATCCCGAACTACTGTCCTATTTGCAGAAGGAGTTCATCAACAGCGGTTATGATCTGAAGCATTTGTACCGCTTGATTCTGACATCCAACGTATACCAGCTTTCTTCGATTCCGCGGCAAGACAGTCAAGAGGCCAGAGCTAATTTTGCCAGCTACCCCTTGCGGCGGCTGGAGGCCGAGGTTTTAATCGATGCCGTCAACAAGATCACGGGCACCTCCGATCTTTATACCAGCGCCATCCCCGAGCCATTCACATATATTCCCAAAGATTTGCCGGCGATCGCATTGGCCGACGGCAGTATCACCAGTCCGTTTTTGGCTCTGTTCGGACGTTCGGCGCGAGCGACGGGCATGGAGAACGAGCGCGATAACAAACCGGTTCCCGCCCAGTGGCTGCACATGTTGAATTCGAGCCATATCCAAAGTAAGCTGGAACAGGGACCGGCGCTAAAGGAGATTTTCATGTCCCGTAAGCCGCCGGCGGAAATCGTGAAGGCACTTTACCTGACAATTCTTTCGCGTCCACCGACGCAAGAGGAATTCAAAACCATATTGGAGTTCGTCAAGTCGACTCGCTCCAGACGCGAGGCGGCCGTAGATATTTCCTGGGCGCTGATCAACAGCCCGGAATTCCTTTACCGACATTGATTATTCGAGGTACACGCACAATAAATAGGGGCGGCCGACAAATATTGTGGTGCAGCCATCTTGGCTGCAAGTAGCAGGCTGGAAGTCTGCACCACAACACGGCTGCACATGGCAGGCTGGAAGTCTGCTCCACAAGGTGACATAGTAAGGAGAGTGAAACATGAACACAAAAGAAAGTTCCATAAATCCCGAGAGGATTACTCGCCGCGAAGCCATGCGCCGGGGCTTGTGTGGCGCAGCAGGCGCGCTATTGACCGAGCGTCTCGGCGGGGATGTTCTGGCCGCCAAGGACGGGACGAAAAAGATTCCCACCGAAACCAAAGCCAAAGCAAAGTCTGTTATTCAGATCTTTCTGTGGGGCGGCATGTCGCACAACGACACGTGGGATCCGAAGCCGGAGTCGGGCCGCGACTACATGGGGGAGTTCGGTCAAGTGATCGACACCAACGTCGATGGGATTCGCTTGGGAGCTCTGTTTCCAAAACTTGCACAGCAGGCCGATAAGTTCGCCTTGATCCGCAGCATGACCCACGGAATCAACGGCCACGAAACGGCAGCTTACCTCATGCAAACCGGGCACACGCCCGGCGAGCGGTTGGCGTATCCGAGCGTCGGCGCAGTAGTTGCACTCTTCAAAAGCAAGCAATACAAAGGTTTGATTCCTCCATATGTGGTGCTGACCAAGGCGGCGGGACGGTTTTCTGAAGAGGGATTTCTGGGGCCCAAGTATAAGCCCTTCGCCACGGGAGGCGATCCAAATGCAAACCGTTTCGAGGTGGAAGGCGTCGTTGCGCGGGGAATTACCGACGACCGGCAGAAGACCCGACGGAACCTGCTCGATAAGCTAAATACCATGGGCCGAACAATGTCCTCCAACTCGCAACTGGACGCGGCGGAGAAGTCCAAGTCGGAGGCTTACGAGCTGATCCTGGGATCCGGTAAAGAGGTCTTCGATCTCTCAAAGGAGGATGCGAAGTTGAGAGATCTTTACGGCCGCCACACATTCGGGCAAGAATGCCTGGCGGCGCGAAGGATGGTACAGGCGGGAGTTCCCTATATCACGATCAACTATCCGGGCGGATGGGACACGCACAAGGGGCACTTCCAAACCATGCGTCGACAATGCCCGCAATTGGATCAGGGATTGGCGATGCTGTTGAAGGATTTGAGCGATCACGGCCTTTTGGATAGCACCTTGGTGTGGTGCTGCGGAGAGTTCGGCCGAGGGCCCAAGGTCGACTGGCAACCACCTTGGAACGGTGGAAGGAACCATTACGGCAAGGTCTTCAGTGTTCTGGTGGCCGGTGGTGGATTCAAGGGCGGTCGCGTGGTAGGTTCTTCGGACGATAAAGCCGAAACGGTCAAGGAAAGACCCGTCTATCCAGTGGACCTGCTCGGAAGCATCTATCAACTCGCCGGCATCGATCCTAGCGCCCGACTACCACATCCATTGGGCTTGGAGGCGCACGTACTACCGACTGCGGATGAAGTCGTGAAGTCGGCGGGAATACTGAAGGAAATAATGTAAAAGCGTAGGGTGGGCCGAGTAAAGCGAACCACACCAAAATAAATTGAACATAGCGGTGGGCTCGCTTTGCTCGACCCCCTACGTCTGAATGAAATGATATAGAAAGACGAGAGAACGGTTCATGTGCAGATTACTGTGGTTTCCGATTTTCGGATTGATAGCGCTGGCGGCGATGGATTCCTCGGCGAGAGGACAAGCGCAACCTTATATTGGATACGTTTATCCGGCCGGTGGTCAACAGGGCACGACCGTCCAGGTCAAGCTGGGTGGACAGCGACTCAACGGTGTCCACGGCGCGGTGGTCAGCGGAGAGGGTGTATCCGCCAAATTGACGGAGTATAACCGTAAGCTCAACAACCAGGAGATGACGCTACTGAGGGAACAGCTCAAGGAATTGAGGCGGGATGTACCCAAGGCTAAAAGGGGAAAGAATGCACAGGGTAAGAAAGCCAGAGCAAAAAACGTCAATTCCAAAAACAAGGCCAAATATAATGCCAAAAATGCCTGGGGCAAAAGAGCCAAGGGTAATAATGAGACCAAGCCGTTGAGCAAGGAAAAGCAGGAACTCATTGCACGTATCCAGAAGCGAATAGGCGAGTGGGTGAGACGACCGGCTTGCGCTGCGCTCGCCGAGATCGCCTACGTCGAGGTCGAGATCGAACCCGACGCCGAGCCCGGCGCACGGGAAATACGCCTGTTAACTCAGCGCGGCGTGACCAATCCCCTGGTCTTTTACGTCGGCCAACAGCCGGAAGTCGCTCGCAAGCCGATGAGAACGTGCGATTTTCAAGTACTCGGTAAGGAATATCAAGCGCTCCGCAATCGACCGGACGAGGAAGTCGAAGAGCGTGTCAGCTTGCCCTGTACGATGAACGGTCAGATCGCCTCTGGTGAAGTGAACCGGTATCGTTTCAAGGCCCGCATGGGCCAGCGACTGGTGATCTCAGTCAAGGGGCGAGAGTTGATCCCCTATGTGGCAGACGCCGTTCCCGGTTGGTTCCAGCCAGTGATCAGGCTTTACGACTCCGATGGCAATGAAGTGGCCTTCAACGATGACTATCGCTTCAATCCGGATCCCACTATCTTCTTTAAGGTTCCCAAAAACGGCGAGTATGTTCTCGTGATTCAAGACGCCATATATCGCGGCAGGGAGGATTTCGTTTATCGCATCACTATCGGCGAAGTGCCGTTTATCACAAGCATATTCCCCTTGGGCGGTCGGTCCGGCGAGGTGCCCCAAATCGAGATGGATGGCTGGAACATTCAGAGGGCGAAGCTGACGCCGCCACCTTATGATGCCGCGCCGGGTATTTACCACGTCACGGCAACAAAAGGCAAGCTCGTTTCCAATCCCATGCCCTTCGCTCTGGATAATCTACCCGAATGTTTCGACCAGGAATCCAATAACGAACCCAAAAACGCACAAAAACTCCAACTTCCCGTTATCGTCAACGGCCGCATAGACCAGACTGACGACTGGGACGTGTTCCGTGTAGAAGGCCGTGCGGGGGAGACGCTAGTTGCCGAAGTTCACGCGCGCCGGTTAAACTCCCCTCTCGATTCGATTCTGAAACTGACCGACGAAAACGGCAAGTTGCTGGCACTGAACGACGATCATTCCGACGTGGGAGTGGGATTGAATACGCATCACGCCGATTCCTACTTTATGGTGGAACTGCCCGCCGACGGAACCTATTACATACATCTGGGCGACACGGCGCGGCATGGCGGCCGTGAATACGGCTACCGTCTGCGGATTGGACCTCCGCGACCGGACTTCGAATTGCGAGTGGTCCCGTCCGGCGGCGTTCTGCGCAGCAAGGGCTGGGGCAAGGGCACAGTCTATGCCCTCCGCAAAGATGGATTCGATGGCGACATCCGTCTGAGCCTGGCGGATCCTCCCGAGGGATTCTCGTCACCAAAGGTCGTACTACCGAAGGACAAGGACAGTGTGAAATTTGCATTGAAGACGGATCTGAATAAGACTGACACGCCCGTAACGCTTTCCATCAAGGGTCAAGCAGCGATAGACGGCCGCAAGGTGACTCACGAAGCCGTGCCCGCCGAAGACCGGATGCAGGCATTCCTGTGGCGGCATCTCGTTCCCGCCCAAAAGCTGACCGTCAATGTCTTCAATCCTTCTCTACTGCCGCCGCCGAAACACGCCCTGCCGCCGCCGCGTCCCAAACCTGAGCGAAAGGCTGAAAGCACCGGTAATTCCGAGGAGAAATCGAAGTTCACCAAGCGGCAAGTGGCCGGTCGTTTGCGACAACTCAAAGCCCTATACGAGGATTGGCTGCTTACCGACGAGTTCTACTATCGCAAGGTCGCGGAATGTGAAGCCTCTATGTGAGGCCCTATTCACGGTGTCCGAATTCTTATGGATCCGGCTATAAATCGTGCTTATGCTGACATGTTGATGTGTTTTTGCACTATTTTCCGAAGTATAGCTTTTCGAATTCCTTGATGGCACCTCGCAATTTCTCGATATTTTCCAGGTCGGTGGTCTGCTTGCATTTCATGCCGTAGATGAGCATTTGATGCAGTAGACCAAGTTTTTCGGCATATTTGTCTGTATCGAGCTTGATGCGTTGGGTCATAAAATACTGGGCTACGATCTCTTGCAACTCGTCGGCATGTTTCTCTTTGTTCATTATCCAGCGAACCAGTTGGTTGGCGTGATGGTGGTCGGCCTTTTCGAGTTCCGTGATTTGTTTCATGGATTTTTCGATGGTGGTGACGTGTTCGAGCAGCATTTTGATGCGTAACTCATCGTCATAAATGCCGCAGGGGATTTCGCAGTGCGAAGTTGCTTTGTTGGCGTAGACGGCGAGAAAAATGGCGACCAATGCAAATTGAAATAATTTTGTTTTCATGATGTGCCTCACCTTTTTCTATTGGCGGAATGTTGTTATTGTCGGCTCCGCTTCTGAATTCAGCATCGGAAAGTTACCATGAAGCAAGAGCCATACTCCTTGGCTGGATTGTTCATGAACCATACTCCCGAAGCGCAAGAGATGAAAGGACGGAGTGTTGCTTCCCTATCTCTCCTCTCTTGCGCTTCGGGTTAGTATTCGATACACAATCCATGCAAATAATAATATTCCGACACACTTACGAGTCAATGCTTTTTTTTCTCGCAAGGCGCTGAAAGAGCCTGAAAATGAGTGTATTTGAAAAGACTGAGGCAGATTAGGAAAGTGGGCTGTTACTCGACAGTCACAATTTCGCCCTGATTCCGCGTGCTCAGCGCCTGGTAGGTTTTCATATCGATTTCTTCGTTCAGGAAACTGACATGGCCGTCTCCCCAGGCGAAGTGTGCTCCGCCGGGGTGCTTGCTGCGAAAGCCCATGTGATCGGGCCAAAATTCCGGTAGCATGAGATCGACTGGCGGAACCCAGTTGAGCGGTGCGTAGGTGCTTTTCCAGCAGTCGTTGCTATAGGCCCAGGTGTAGTGGGACGCTCCTGCCTGATCTCCAAAAACGTACGTTTCTCCCACGGTAATCGTGTTGCTTAATCCGTCTGTAAAACTGCCCAGGGTTACCGGCTCGATCACGTTGTAACGCCAGAAAGTTCCCCAGCAACGGCGACCCGCATCGTGATCCCACTTATCGAGACAACTCGGAGCGCCTTGCCAGATGGAATAACTTCCGTCCCAAATCCCGTGCGGGCCGATTACGCCGGCGTAACTGGTGAGCCCCAATTCTATGCCCTTGAGACGATAAGCTATTGTGGATTTCTTACCGTAAAGATGGTCGCTTGGGCATAGATATGTATCGATCGAGGTTCCAATGGCTGGGTGGTTTATGGGTGTCTTGATGCCAAGATCAGCCGTCCACATGCTCCCTTCGATGACAAGAGAATCGTATAAGGGTTGTTGTTCGATGAAGGGCAGAAGATTAAGCATCCAACTGGCTCCCGTGCCCGGCGTATCAGGAAAATCGACAAATGAGGTCGATACGGGCATGGTTTTATAGGCCGATTCGTAAGAAAGGCAGCCCAGCGAGATCTGTTTTAGATTGCTCGAACAGTTCATGCGCCGAGCGGCTTCGCGTGCCGCTTGTACCGCCGGCAGTAAAAGTGCAATGAGGATGCCGATAATCGCAATAACCACCAGCAGTTCGACAAGTGTAAACCCGCGGTGTATTTTATTAGTCGTCCAAGGCATCTCTATTACTCCTATAGTCTTGTTTCGCCAAGACTTGTCCTGTATGGTACGTTCACTTTTCAAGTTTAATATCAAAAACGTTTTCGCCCGGCGTAACCTCGACAGTTAACGGCGTAGTGTCGTAGCTCGTATATTTGGCAGGAATAAGCGACCTGCCGACCTTCATATCGCGAGCTTCTTGCTGGGATATAGTTTCGCGGCATTGCACGACAACTTTATGGGTGCCGATGACTGTTCCCGGCTTGCCTGCCGTTTGTACTTCGTAGGTTCCGTCAGACTTGATCGCTGCCGATCCTTGCGGACCGCGGGTATCTCCGGTCGGCAAAAGTCCGATCATGCCGCGATCGAGTGGCTTACCGTCAAATGTCACCGTACCAGTCAGGGCCGCTCTGTCCAGCGAACTGCCTGAAGAACAGCCGAAAACGGCGAACACAGTCAGTGAAAGTAAAAGTTTTGAAAAACCGCGACGGTACATCACCTACTCCTTTGAGTATGCGTACTCGAAATAGCACTTCTTCAGTGCCGGTTATTGTATACAATGTTGGTTGGCAGTGCAAGAAGAAGCCGAGAAGGAAATGTTGGGAACTGCGAAAAGGGGGAGTATTATTACTTTACGCATCTTGTATTATTATTCAACGAGTATTTCCCGAGGAAGGTCCATATATCAAAATTGTATAGAACAGACCATTCGTGTCCCAAGCCCGGAACTGGAACGAAGTAGACGATGTGGCCCAGATTGCGATAGTGATCCGCATCCACACTCATTGAGTAGAATGCTGAATCTTTATCCCGACAATCGGCATGATTGGCCTGTTTCAATTTATTTTGTGCGGCTTTTTCGACGGGCCCGGATTGTCGAAGAGTTTTCTCATTATCAAGCCGCTTTTAGAGGTGCCGCCTTTCCAAAGGTCCCATTTTGAGTCGGCAACTCGAGCGAAGTAAGCATTTAATCGAGTTGCCAACTTTCGTTGGGTTTTGGCGTGCCGTGGTTTGTCGATGAGATTGTTGAGTTCACCGGGATCCGCAACCAGATCGTAGAGTTCGTTTGGCGATTGGCGGAAGCGCTCGATATATTTCCATCGATTCGTGCGGATAGAGCGAACGTTTTCGAACTCGTAAAAAACCGTATTGTCCCAGTTATCGATTTGTCCGCTGGTCAGCACCTTGGCGAAACTGCGACCTGGTGATTTGACCTGGTTTCGATTTTTCCAGGAAAGCCCAAGGTACTCGAGCATGCTGGGCATGAAATCGACGTTGCTCACGAGCAGGTCGACGCGCTTGCCCGCCGCAATTCGACCGGGATGATGGAAGATGAGGGGAACGTGCATCGTCCAATCAAAACCTGTGAGCGGCCGTGTATGGTCGCCCATGCCCCAGAAGCCACTCTGCCCACACGCCAGGCCTTGATCGGCGGTGAAGATCACCAATGTGTTTTTATCGAGACCGAGCCGCTTGAGCGTGTCCATCACCCGGCCGATGCCGTCGTCGATACCGCTGATCTCGGCGGCATATTTGCGGATCGAACGGAGTTCGCCAATACGGTCGCCGTAATTGTGGTTCCAAGGGTGTGCGGGCAAGCGGGGAAATGAAGGCAGTGCGGCATCGGCATAAGTCGCTTTGTGGCGATTGCCGATCCTCTCGTGCATGGAACTGCCCAAGCCGTAGGGGCCATTGTACGCGAGGAAGAGAAAGAACGGCCGGTCTTTGTTCTCCTCGATGAATTCAATTCCACGATCGGTCCAGAAGTCGGTGAGATAGTTGGGCTCAAGGCGGATTTTGCCTTTTTCGATGATCTTTTGATCGTAGAAACCCATGGTATGCCCGTGCGGTTTGGTCACCCAAAAGGTGAATCCTTTATGTGGGTGTAGATTGTCGCCGAGGTGCCATTTTCCGGACAGGCCACACACGTAGCCGGCACCGGCGAGTAGCGAAGGCAGGGTGTCGAACTCTTTAAGCGTATCGTAGGCGCCAGGGCCTATTTGAGCGCCACCGGCTCCTAGATAACGATGCACGCCGTGTTGGCTCGGCATAAGACCGGTAAGGAACGTTGCGCGAGTGGGAGAGCAGACTGCGTTATTCGCATAGCACCGCTGGAAGAGAACGCCTTCTTCGGCAAGCCGGTCGATGTGTGGTGTTTTAATGTCCTTGTTGCCGTAACAGCCCAACGTCCATGGACCATGGTTGTCGGTCATGATGAACACGACGTTCGGCTTGGCCGGCTCATCTGCTTCCGCGGTGGTAAAGACCGCGAACAGCACGAACGCAAGGCACGAGCACGCGACCCGGAGAAAAGTTTCATCGATACTGATTTGCGATAGCGCGGACGAAGATCTAATCATCATTCTTCCCCCATTTTGAAGCGGATGACTTCGTGTGGAACCACAAGCACGTGTCCAAGAGTGGTGCGGGCAAGCGGCTCTATCGACCTTTAGGAAACGCAAGCGGTTATTTCTTGATCGTGAATTCCGCAGCGATACCGTCGAAATAGCCGGCACAGTGACCAATGTCGGGCAGGGAGTTCAGCCAGTTGGTTTCGTATTCTGATGCGAAAAATCCCTTGAATCCTTGTCGTTTGACTTCGCGAAGAATGCCCTCGATATCCGCCTTTCCGGTGCCCCAAGGTACGTCGGTGGAGCCTTGTTTGCCGTATTTGTTGCGATCTTTGAGGTGGAAGGATACTATGCGGCCCTCAAGTGCCTTGACGGCCTCCAGCGGACTGATGCCAGAACGCATCCAGTGCCCCGTATCGGCACATGCGCCGATCCACTCGCTGCGTCCCTTGCATACTTCCAGAACCGTCTTGTAGTTCCAATAGATCGATGGCGAGGGGTGATTGTGCAAGGCCAACTTGATCTTGTACTCCTGGCAAAGCTTGTCGAGCGTGTCGAAAGCGTCTTTGGGCGGTTCGGCAACCAGGATTTCGATACCCATGTCCTTGGCAAACTCGAACACCTTTCGCGACTGCTCTTCATCCTTGGTGAGCTTGCAAACTCCGTAGCTGATGGCGTTCACACCGGCGTCGGCGAGAATTTTTTTGACTTCCTTGCGCACCTCGGCCGTCATCGAATCGTCGGTCTTGACTTTAGGCTTCTCCTTGCTGAGCGACTGGCCGGGATAGAATTCGAGATAGCGCAGACCCAGCGAAGCCGTCTTGGCAACCGCTTCGGTGAAAGTGAAACGATTGAAGCTGTAGGCCTGGATACCCAGTTTCCAGCCGATCTGCTCGGCATGTGGCGCGCCATTGAAAGCCTGGGCGGCCCAAAGCCGCGAACTGCCACCTCCGGTCAATGCAAAACCGGCGGTCAGTGCGGCTGAGGATTTCAGAAAGTGACGACGATCCATTATGTTTTTCATGGCGAACTCCTAGTATATATATTGCGTATTAATTAAAGAAAATCGCTGTGCAGAGTGGGGGTTAGACAAGGATAATTGGGATGCATGCTGAAACACTTAATCTCAAATGTACAAAGGTTTTATACCAATCAACAGTCTCATTGTAGAATACCGGTTCCCGTGAAGCCAATAGCAACTTGGCATAAGTAATGAGAATTGAAGTTCCGAGACTCAGCGGCTACAATATAGACACAGGGTTTGGCTGCGACAATTACACTTTTCAGAGGGCTATCGGTCCACAGCGGCCTTTTTCGGAACAGTAGAGCGAATCGAGCCAACGGCGGGTACCATAGTGTCCGAACACCGATGAGCGGCATAGATCACGATGGGCGACTTACAGACGCTTCAGACCCCAACATCGCGGGTCAGGGGGATGGTGGTTCATTGCCCCTCCATCCAGATGGCTCATCAATCAAATCGCACAACTCTGTTGCGCCCGACAACAGCATCCCACAGGTACCCGGCGATCAAACGGTGATTTCCAAGAAGAGGCAACTGTCTTCTCAGGAAAATGTCAACGTGCCTCCCCAACTCGATGCAAATCGCCTGCGAGCGGGCGACAAACTTGGGCACTATGAACTGCTGGAGTTTGTGGGCGGGGGGGGGATGGGCCGAGTATTTCGCGCGCTTGACACCAAGTTGGATCGCCAAGTGGCCATCAAAGTTCTGCCCTGCGAGCAGTTAGCCGACGAGGAAACCTTGCAGCGATTCCGCAACGAGGCCAAGTCGGCTGCCCGACTGGACCACGATAACATCGCCCGCGCCTACGACCTGGGCGAGGACCAAGGTCTATCGTATCTGGTTTTCGAGTTTGTAGAGGGAATCACGATTCGCGAACTTATTGGCAAGCATGGCCCCATGACGTTGCCTGACGCATTGAGCTACACGTTGCAAGTGGCCGACGCCCTGGATCACGCCACCGGTCGTGGCATCGTGCACCGCGACGTCAAACCCTCGAACATTCTCATTACTAATGAGGGCCGCGCAAAGCTGATAGATATGGGGCTTGCCAGAATTCAAATGCCGCATGATTCGAACGACGATCTTACGGCCACGGGCGTCACCTTGGGCACATTCGACTATATCTCGCCCGAGCAGGCTAGAGACCCGCGGATCGTCGATGTGCGCAGCGATATCTACTCTCTGGGCTGCACCTTCTTCTTCATGCTCACAGGACGCCCTCCCTTTCCCGAAGGCACCGTGCTGCAAAAGCTGCTGCAACACCAGGGCGACGAACCGCCCGACATTCACGAATTCCGTCCCGAAATGCCGGAAGAAGTTTCCGTCGTTTTACGCAAGCTTTTGGCAAAAGACCCCAAACGGCGGTATCAGACGCCTGGTGAACTTGTCGAACAGTTGCAACGTCTGGCCGAACATATAGGTCTGCGACCGGTAGAATCCTCAATGAGAACGTGGGCTACCGCGGAACCTCGGCGGCTACCATTTATTCAACGTCACTTACCCTGGATGGCTCCGCTGGCCACCTTGCTTCTGATTTGGCTGGGGCTTCATATCTACTGGTCATACACGGCCCAACAGCCGCTTCCAGCGGCGGATTCCACACAGTCAAAGCAAACCTTGGCAAGCGATAATCGTCTTCCCTTCGAACCACAAAGCAGTAATCTCACCGGCTCCGGTGATCCTAGTTCTAGTTTATCCGATACACTCACCGGCCCGCCAAAATCCCGGAGCGACCCGAACGACACGTCTTGGATAACCCCGAAGTTCCCCTTCTCTTTACCGGATGCAAGAGATTCCAGTGACATAACTAAGATTGTTGATGATCCCAAATCAAAAACAGACGAGCGAATCACGCTGCCCGTCACACCGAGCGATCCAAAGACCGGCATTACGAATGTAATAAAACCTCCGGACACGGGTATTGATATCAACATGATAAACTCCTCTTCGTCTGCCACCGATTCATTGCCGAAGACTATTCCGCCGGCCGAAACACAAAGCAAAGAATCCGTGACACCGCAATCGCCTTCCAGCCAGCCGGGTGTTTTGATTGTCGATCCGACCGGCAATCAGCCGGGTTCATATAAAACACTCAGAGCGGCCTGCAACAATGCCAAGAGCAGTGAGATAATCGAACTTCGATACAACGGACCTAGAGAAGAAACTCCCCTTGCGATTCAAAACGGCGAAATCACGATCCGTGGGGGTAAAGAGTACCGCCCGGTCATTGTCTTCCGTCCAAATGATTCGAATCCAGACAAGTACCTTCGCGGCATGTTCAATTTGACCGGTACGCGTTTGACGCTCTTTAATCTGGCGATCGAGTTGGATATCGACAAAGCCGTACCTGTCGAAGAGTGGTCTTTGTTCGTGCTGGGGCGAGCCGAAACCCTGCGTTTGAAAGAGTGCTCACTGACTATTCAAAATGCCTCGCGTCATGAAGAAGTTGCATTCTTCAAAATCCAAGCCGACGCGGCCGGCACTTCAATTGCGGATTCGATGGAGTGGAAAGGTTCGAAGAAATCAGCTCAAATCGAACTGTTCGATTGCATCGCACGCGGTGAAGCTGTTTTATTACGCACTGACAAATTGCAACCGGTTCACCTTTCCTGGGAAAACGGTCTTTTTGTGACCAGCGAACAATTGCTGCGCGCCGATGGCGGACAAAAAACGCCTTTGCCCGAGGACAAAATAGATATCGAGTTACGACACCTCACAGTTGCCGCCAACCAGGGGCTGTGCCACATCGTCGGCAGCCAGTTCGCATCGCGGCAACTACCGATTTCGCTCAATGTCACCGACAGCATCATACTTTCCGGCGAAAATCAGCCTCTCATACAACAGGTCGGCCCCGATCGCCCCGCCGAGATGCGCAAACTATTCACTTTCAGCGGTGACAGGAATTGCTATCCGGGCTTCAATACCCTATGGAGCATAGACAATACCGATCCCGATACCGATCCCGAACTGGTCGAATGGCAAGAATGGCAAACCCGCTGGGGGCCGGATCACGAGAACCATTCGCTTTGGTGCCAGATAGATTGGAAGAATCCCCTCGAACCATCGCGATTGCCCCACACCTGCACTCCCCGGGATTTTATGCTAAGTGATTTTGAAAATCCGGCCCGACACGCCGCCAGCGACGGTAGTGATGTGGGATTCGACGCGGAAGCCCTGCCACCCCTACCGCCGGTTTCTCAGGGGCCGGTAAGATCGAACCGCTAAGCATCTGTCGATCAATCACTTACGTGTTCGGGTGGCTGGAAATCAATCTCTGTTATGTCGAGGGCATGGCAGGTGACGACGAAAGATGATAAAATGAACGTTTGTGGTGGTTTGTAATCTCACGCTCGCCCAAAAGAGATATTGGAGGACAAATGAGTGATCCCAATTTACGCACCGCCGTCTATCCCGGTTCGTTCGATCCTATCACCCTTGGGCACCTGGATGTGATGGATCGAGCAAGCCGTTTGTTCGATCATTTAATTATCGGAGTTGGCGTAAATACGGAAAAACGGCCCATGTTCGACGCCGATGAACGTATCGAATTGATCCGGACGACGACGGGCCATCTGCAAAACATCGAGATCTGCCAATTTTCGGGTTTGGCGGTTGAGTTTGTGAAGAGTTGTGAGGCTCGGATCATGATCCGCGGTGTCCGTCCCATTACCGACATCCCGGCCGAGTTGACGATGATGATGGCCAACCGCCGCCTGGCCCCGGATATCGAAACCCTGTTCATGCTGGCCGACGGCGACTTAGCGCATGTTTCCAGTTCGTTAATCAAGCAAATCGCGCACCTTGCCGACGACGAGCAATTAGCCCGCTTCCTACCCCGCGAAGTTGTATCCGCCGTACGCAAGAAAATGGTTTCCGAATAGTGGCGAAGTTGCTTTGGAGTTGGGATATAAATTTGCATCAAATGAAACTTAAAACCGTAACACACAAGGAACTATACAATGACATTCACCCGCCCCTTTGTATTTCTCGCCGTCATTCTCGTTACGGCTATCGCCTCGGCCGCAAAGTTTCAGCCCGACGCGAAACCCGTCTACAAAACAATAGGTGATGTCGAACTAAAGCTTCACATCTTCAATCCGCCCGGTCACAAGACCAGCGACAAGACACCATGCATCGTCTTCTTTTTCGGCGGTGGTTGGAAAGGCGGCTCGCCCAATCAGTTCTATCCGCACTGCCGCCACCTGGCATCGCGGGGTATGGTCGCCTGTGCGGCCGAATATCGTGTAAATAATAAACACAAAACCACGCCCAAGGAATGCGTCAAGGACGGCAAATCGGCCGTGAGATGGATCCGCCAAAACGCCCGGCGATTGGGCATCGATCCTCAGCGCGTGGCCGCCGGTGGAGGTTCGGCCGGAGGGCACGTGGCGGCGGCAACCGGCACACTATCCAAGTTCGACGAGCCGGGCGAGGACATGTCAGTCAGCTCCAGACCAGACGCCCTGGTGCTGTTCAATCCCGTCTACGATAACAGCCCCGATGGATACGGCTACGATCGGGTAAAGGATTACTGGAAAAGCATTTCACCCATGCATAACATCGACGCCAAGACGCCGCCCACGATAGTGTTTCTGGGCAGCCTAGACGCCTACGTTTCCCCAGAGACGGCTAAGAAATATTGCCGGCTGATGACCGAGGCCGGTCGACGCTGCGAGCTCCATCTATACGAGGGACAAAAACACGCATTCTTCAACTATCGCGGCGGTAAGAATATCTATTACGATAAAACGGTCAAGGAGATGGATCGCTTTTTGGAGTCGTTGGGCTATATCAAGTAAGCACGGCTCACTATTTCGGCTCCCCTTATTACACCGTAAAGCAATCCAGTTGCCCGAAGTCCAAAGTTGCGAAATAGTCTTCCATGATTTCGATTGCCATGTCGAAGAGCATATCGGCCGTTTCCACGAAATAATCGGGATTCAGCTCGTTGGAAGCGATGAAAGTATGAACTCCGAATTTCTTTGATCCCCGCCGACTTAAATCCGACAAGCCGGTAAAGACCTGTTCTCTCGTGAAACCATATTTAGCGTTTTCGGGATTCCCCATGATGAAGCTCCCCCCACGGAGCTTACCGGGGTTGTATCGAACCGAAATAACGTCCGGAATCCCGCCGTTGTTTTGCAAAAACAGTATATGGCTGATGTCGTCCAGGTTGATGACGGCGTTTAATTGTCGGGCTTTTTGGAACTCGATTGCAGGTGTATCATTGGACGAAAACATGATGTCCGCGCCGACAATGCCGGCCTTTTCCGAAAGCACCAGCTCGGACAGCGAACTGCAGTCGGTTCCGAATCCTTCCTGTTTGAGGATTTTCAAGATAAAAGGATTCGGCGTCGCCTTTACGGCGAAATACTCTTTGAATCCTTCATTCCACGCGAACGCTTTCAGCAAAAGTCGTGCATTTTCCCTGAGCGCTTTTTCATCGTATATATGAAACGGCGTGGGAAATCTACTTGAAATTTCCTGCAGCTTGCTATTAGTAAAAGGCAATTCTTTTGGAGGCATATTCTTCTATCTCGGAGTGTGATAATAACTAGCTGCGGCCCGTTTCGATCAACAAAGCGTATTGGCGCAATCCCAATTATTTCAGGACTTTTGCAAAATTGCGAGTCAAGGGCACATGTAAAAGAAAGCTTTGCGAAGCGAAGGTTTCTTTTACTTTGTCTTG
>JAFGTN010000375.1 GCA_016934075.1 Pirellulales bacterium | reverse complement strand
TTGGAAGTTCCCATGAAAATGGCCGAGGAACAGAGCACGGTTTACCGCCTGCCCACTATCAGATAAAAACTGCGACAGTAAACAGTACGGCTTTTTTGACCGTTTTTCTTCACGGCTCCTTCACTCCGACCTTGGGGATGTAGAGTTGCCGTGCCGCCTTCGCCGTCAGATCGACCTGAGGCGGAGCGGGCCGGTGTTCGCGATCCATTATTTCGGACAAGCGGCTCGTTAAGACGGGGTGTCTTGTCGCCAGATTGTGCTTCTCACCCACATCGCTCTCCAGATCGTACAACTCCACGGGCACGTCAGGGCCGTTCTTCACTGCTTTCCACCGGCCTTGACGAACCGCTTGGATGAGTGTCTCCGGCATTATGTCATAAGGAAGCTTCCTTCCGTAATCGGCCGTTTCCCAATAGAGGAAATCGTGCTGTTTTGCGTTCTTTTTGCCGAAAAGGACTGGGGCGATGGAAAGGCCGTCAATTTCTTTCGGTGTTCGCTCGGTACATCCGGCGAGATCCAGAAAGGTCGGCAGCATGTCTGGAAAATAGGTGACGTGACGGCTAATCGAGCCGGGGTTAATGCGCCCCGGAAAGCGGACGATCATCGGAACGCGCAAGCCCCCTTCATACATATCACGTTTATAACCGCGGAAAGGGCCGTTCGCTTGAAAGAAGACCGGATTCTCCAGTGGCCCCTCGGCACCACCGTTGTCGGATGTGAAGAAGACGATCGTGTTCTCGTCAAGCCCCAATTCGGATAAAACATCCATTAACCGGCCGACTCCCTTATCAAGATGGGTGACCATCGCGGCGAATGTCGCTTTTGGTTCACGTGGCAGAGCGTATTTATCCCGCCACTTGGTGATTGGCGTTTCCGGAAACTTTCCCCGATAGAGCTTCATCGTCTCCTCCGGGGCAATGAATTCATGGTGCGGAATCGTCACCGGCAAATACAAAAAGAACGGCTTGTCGCGATACCGCCTGACGAAATCGACCGCCCGATCCATGATCAAATCGGGTGTGTACGTGCCCGGGTTGCCGTTGGCGTTCTGTGGCAGCGAAACCTTCTTATCGTTGTCCCAAAGGAAAGTGGTGTAATAGAACTGGGCATGCAACTGATGCAGATATCCGAAGAACTCGTCGAATCCTTTCCGATTCGGAACGCCGGCCGTTCCCGCCTTGCCTAGCCCCCACTTGCCGAACAGCCCGTTGGTGTACCCATTTTGCCGTAATAACCCGGCAACCGTCACATCTTCTTCCTGGAGTGACACTCCGCCACCATTACCGCGAACCGAAATATGCCCCGAGTGCAATCCGGTCATCAGGCAACACCTCGACGGCGCGCACACGGTGCATCCCGAATACGCCTGCGTGAACCGCATTCCCTCCTCGGCCAGCCGGTTTATATTGGGCGTGCGAATATGCTTCTGACCGTAGCAGCCCAAATGCCCATACCCCAGATCGTCCGCCATAATGAAGACGATGTTCGGTGGCTTCTTACTCGGCGCGGCTCCCATGAGCAAGGCGGAAAGGGGGAATATAACCATTAACATGAGACATATACGCCGGGTGATTGGCATGGAGACTCCTTGGCGGTTGGGATTGATTGGAGCCTGCGTTTTTAAATGATACTGTAATGCAAAATATAATACCAAAAAATCGGGCTTCTCGTTGGAAACCCTCGGTCCATTAGTTATGCAGGCCTCAACAAAAAAACGTAATCCTCCCATTGTAACGGATCGTACATCGGAATGCGAACCCACGAGCAGTACGACGCTAGGTCAAAGAATATCATTCAGGAGTGGTTAAATGGCACAAAGTCATAGATTCGCTCTCCTAAACCGAACAACCTTCACAACGCGAATAAAATCATTTTGATTGCGTGCCGGATAGATACGGTTGTAGCTTTTGCTCTTCCCGCATGCAATTGTTTGCACTAGGTTTTGCTGGGCTCGAGTTTTGCCGGCCCAGCAGGGTCGATTCCCAACTCGCGGAGTTTGCTGATGGCCTTCTCCTCACCGGCCAGGGCGGCCTCGCGCATTAATTCGATAGCACGTGCCTTGTCTTTGGGGACGCCAAACCCGTACAGGTAACACATCCCCAGGTTGTGCTTCGCGCTCGACGACCCTTGCTCGACGGCGCGGCGATATAACTCAATGGCCTTGGCGTAGTCCCGCTTCACGCCGGTTCCCAAGAGGTAATGGTTCCCCAAACCCATCTGGGCTGACGGGTAATCCAATTCCACTGCGCGTTGGAACCATTGCACTGCCTTGACATCATCTTTCGGCACCGCTTTCCCCAACTCGTAGAGTTCTCCCAGCGCGGTAAACGCGCGAGGATCTCCGTGTTCTGTGGCTTTGGTCAGCCAGTATACGGCCTTCTCGCCATTCACGGGCGTGCAGTATCCGGTCCAGAACATCATTCCCAGCGTTAGTTGCGCGTATGGGGCATCGGTTTTTGCGACTTCCATAACGTTCTGCAGGAGTTCTTCATCGGGAGGGAGTTTCACCGTCCGCAGTGTGATATTTTGCCGTTTGCCGCCTCGTCCAATCTCGAGTACGAAGTCGACGTTAGTCTTGTATGCAAACAGTTGCTCAAGCAGCCAACTGTAGTTTTTGACATCCTTTCCGTCGAGTTTCAGGATCGTGTCGCCGACGCGGAGTCCGGCTTTTTCGGCTGGTGTGCCCTTGTATACGAAGGTGACGGAAACCGCCTTTTCCAGAGGCACGCCATACTTCCGTGAATTTATCGGCAACTCTGTCAAAAATTCGAATCCCGGCCACCCCGCGGTGGGAAGTTTGGTCTTTCCGGCAACGGACGTCGACAGTCGGGGATTTATGAGTTGTGCGTTTACCGCCAGAACCTGCGTCCCTTGGACGGCAATCGCGCGGAACGAGCGGTCGTTGTCGAACACTATGCGACTGCCTCGCAGAGGTCCCGCGTAGCGTCCTTGCTCCATGCCGTCGACCACCAGAGACCAGTTACCGTCTCGTTTTCCCCAGGTTGCCAGGTGGCGGCTGTCTGGACTGAAGGTCAGCATCCCATTGCCCACGTCTTCGAAAGCATGCTCCCACTCATGGCCGTCCACCACGATGAACCAGCGTTTATCCCGGTAGGCCGTGTAGGCAACACGCTGACTATCCGGACTGAACTGTATGTTATCCGTCAATAAGAACTTATCGTATTCGGGGCCCTCTACACCGTCCACCACGAGCCGCCACTTGTCGCCGCGTCTGACCCAGGCGGCCACGCTGTGGCCATCGGGGCTAAACACGGGCGAGTCTTTGGCATATGAGTCGTAAGGCGCTTGGATTTTTTCATCGACCAGCAGATGCCACTTGTTGTCGCGGCGCACAAACGCCGCTATGCGCCGACTGTCGGGGCTGAAGACCAGTGAACCCGGCCCGAATGTGTCGTAAGGCTCGCCGACTTTTCCATCCACGATCAACGAATATTTCTTATTACGATCGACGAATGCCGCCAGACGCTTGCTGTCCGGGCTGAATTTCAGGGAGCCTACGCCCGCAAATCCGAAGCCTTCGGTTTCCTCGCCATCCAGTAGCAGTCGCCAGTCGTCGTCTTTTTGGACTATCGCCGCCAGGCGGTTGCTGTCGGGACTGTAAACAGGCGAACCTAATGCAAAATTCTGATAGGGACCGCTCTCGACCCCGTCGACGATCAGGAACCAATCCTTTTCACCTCGCCGCATGAAGGCGGCCGAGTGTTTGCCGTCGGGGCTGAGTACGGGCGAACCCTTGCCAAAGTAGTCGTACTCCTGGCCTTCTTTGCCGTCGACAACCACGCGGTAACGACCGCCACGGCGAGCAATGTAGCCTACGCTCTTCCCGTTGGCGCTGAATACCGGTTCGGTCACCATGTCGTAACGCTTGCCCTCCTTGTCGGTGACGATTAATTGCTCCTCGCCGATACGGGCGCCGTACGCCACGCGCTTACCGTCCGGACTGAATTGCAGCCAGCTTGTGGCGTCATACTGTTTGCCTTCCTTGTCGCCGACGACCGTAGACCACTTGCCCTCGCGGTTGAGTTCATAGGCAATGCGGCGACAGTCACTACTGACAGTAATCGACTTGCCTTTAAATCCTTTCCGGAGTTTGAAAAGTGGGACATCTTGCGTGCGTATGACTAGCGCGGGTAGCGCTTTGCTGGCCGGGCCGGAGGCGATGTTCAAGTCGATGCGTAGGACTTCGAGGTTACGAACCGCCAACGCGTGCAGAGATGCCGAAGAGTCGAACACCAACTCGCTGTCCGGAACTATGAAATCATACGCTTTACCCTCAGCACCGTCCACAACCGGCCGCCAGGCGTTGCTGCTCTTAGCCCAATATGCGACATGTTTCCCATCCGGGCTGAATGGTTTTTTTGATGCCTGGATTACGGCGTATGCCGGTCCTTCGACCCCGTCGACAACCATCACATACTGGCTGCCGCGCCGCGCCACATAGGCCACTCTTTTACCTTGCGGGCTGAAGGCGGGCTTCCACACCATGTCATAGGGTTTACCTTCCACACCATCGACGACCATTACCCACTTCTTGTCGATTATGACGGCATATGCGAAACGGCGACCGTCAGGGCTGAAGGTCAAGCTGTCTTCCCAAACCCGCATGTATTGCTTGCCGTCCACGCCGTCTAGAACGACGAGATGCTTGTCTCCGCGTACGGCCACGAAGGCCTGACGCGATCCCTTTGGCGATTGCAGAAACGTCTCCTTGAAGAAGCTGTCGTACGTTCCGCTGGATTGCTTGTTGTTGATTTCCAGGTGGAGTTTGCCGTCGCTGCCGACCATCGTGTAGAGCCGGCCACCGTCCGGACTGAACCCCATCATAAACACGCCGTGGCCGGCGACTTCTGTTTCCTTGCCGTCGACGCTGACGAACCACTGCTTCCCGCGGCGGGCCGAGAAGGCCATTCGCCCGTCGCTGGCGAAGGTCGGCGAACCCGAGCCCACGCCGTCCAGCGGCTTGCTCTCCTTACCGTCGAGCAGTATGAACTGCTTCCCGTCGCGGGCTGTCTGCGCGGCCACGTGGCGACCGTCCGGGCTGAACACCGGGGTGCCGATTCCGTCGTATGGCGACGACTCCTTGCCGTCGACAAGCAGGACATGTTTATCGCCCCGCTTGGCACTGATGGACCACCGCCGGCTGTCCGCGCTGAACTTGATGGGATCCGCGCTGACGGTGTCGTACGATCCGCTTTCGACGCCGTCAACATCGATGAACCACTTGTCGCCGCGACAGAAAGCCGTGGCTACGCGTTTACTGTCCGGACTGAACGAAACTTCGCCGACTCCGCGACACAGTTTGCCTTCGACGCCGTCAACGACGGCACACATTTTACCACCTTCGGGTACGGCCAGGTGAGCCATGCGCTTGCTGTCGGGGCTGAACACGAAGCCCTCGATGCCCATGCCCAAGTACTCCTTGCCGGCCTTGCCGTCCAGAACGGCGCCGCCACGCAATTGCCGATTCACCAGGGCCAGCCGTTTACCGTCGTGGCTGAATACCAGCGGCCCCTGGATATATTGGTAACACGCTTCCTCACGTCCGTCGATGACAAGGTGATACCAGCGGATAGGATGCGGCTCCCGATACGCGGCATAGGCGAAGCGACCATCGGGGCTGAATGTCAGACTTCCTTTGACGATCTCCATGTAGGGAACAGCTTCTTCCTTGCCGTTGCGAACGAGGAAATGTTCCTTGCCGCGGAGAGCGAAGTAAGCGACTTGCTTGCCGTCGGCGGAGAAGACCAGTGTGTCGCGTTGCACTGCGTCGAACTCCGGACCCTCACGGCCGTCGATGACTACCAATTGCTTCTTGCCCTTGGTGGCAAAATACGCCACGCTCTTACCGTTGGGTGCGAACTGCGGGCGTGTGACATCGTCGTATTCGGTTCCCTCTTTTCCATCGATGACTACAAGCCTGCGGTCACCGCGGCGGGCTACGTAGCCCATGCGCCCGTCAGGACTGAATTCCAGTGACTTGGGATCGATGTTATCATAAACAACTCCCGCCACACCGTCGACGACCACCAGCCGCCCCTTTCCCTGCTGGGCCATGTAATAAACGTGCGATCCGTCGGCACTGAACTTGGGCCGTAATGCCAAATCGAACGCCTGGCCCTCTACACCGTCGACCAACACGATTTGCTTACCGTCGCGATTGACCCCACATGCGAAGCGTTTGCCGTCAGGGCTGAAGGTCAGCGTGCCCTTTCGAAGGCTTTCGTACGGCTTCGATCGTATGCCGTCGACGATTAATTCGAACTTCCGGTCCGGCCGCAATGACACCCAAGCCAGACGACGTCCGTCGGGACTGACCGTGATCGAATCGGGTGGTATCCCCTTGTGCAGTTTGCCCAGCGGGGTTGTCTTAGATCGCAAGTCGACCCCCTCTGCCGGATCGCTTTTGGCCACGATCTGAGTTTCCACGCGGACCAGTTCGCGGTTGCGGATACCCAGTGTCTGTATTGTGCCGGCATCGTTGAAGACAACTCCACCACCGCGGAAGATTACATTAAATGGCTCCGACTCGACACCGTCGACTACCACGTATTGTCTCTTATCGCGGCTGGCCGCATAAGCCACGTGCCGGCCGTCTGCACCGAAGCGTATCGTCTTGGCGTCGACCTTCTCGTAGGCGCGTTGCGGGGTTCCGTCCACGATTACGCGGTGCTCCTTTCCATCCACTACCGTGTAGGCCGTTCGGCGACCGTCGGGACTGAAAACCGGCAAGCCCACGATTTGCTCGTGTGGTTGCTGCTCCTTGCCGTCGACGACTACCAGGCATTTTTTGCCCCGCCGCGCCGTGAAGCACACGCGATGACCGTCGGGAGACAGCAGCGGTGTGCCCTTGCCTAACTCGTCATATGGCCCATGCTCGGTTCCTTCGATCACCACAAACAAACCATCACCGCGGCGCGCCACGTAAACGCACTTACGGCCATCCGAGGTGAACTGAAGAGATTCACCCACGACATTATCAAACCGCTTGCCCTCCTTTGCGTCTACGACCACGCAGAACTCATCGGAGTGGATCTTGCAAAAGGCGACGTGCCGGCTGTCGGGACTGGCACTAATATACCGCCGTCTTTCTTTGGGAGAAATCGTGGATATGTATTTGGTAATCCTGCCCAGCGACGCTTCTTTGGTCTCGACATGTACCTGCCCGGCGCTGATCGCCGGTTTGCCCGTGGATGCTATGGGCTTGCCCGTTGTGCTTGGTTTTCCAACAGAAACATCTGTCTTACCGGTCGAGGTGTTGGGTTTGCTCAGCGGAGCTTCGGGCTTGCTCGTAGGGACTTGGGGTTTGGAGTCTAGCGGCTTGGAGGCAGGTTTGGGAACCACGCGTTTCAGGTGCTCCACAGAAATCCAGCCCGCAACACGCAGACCGGCCCGCTCGATGGTCACTCCTACCCATTCATCCTGGATTTCACCCGCGGTCAACTGTGTTCCTGCCGCGAGTGTGGCAACTGTTTCCTCACCGGATTTGATCGGCGTCTCGTCGATAGTCTCGATACGATCACCCGCGCGAATCTTAGCCGGCATCTTTTTCTCAGGACGCGAACCGCTTCCTCCCTCCCAGGAGTCGGCAACACGCTGTCCGTAAGCCTCCAGATCGGTCACGATGCTCGCCGTCTGCTTTTGCATCAGGCCGGGCCAAGTCGACATTCGTTTGGGCTTAAGAGGTGCCGGGTCCTCCGGCCAACGGCCTTCGTTCTTGACGATGAAAGTCATCAGGTAGCGCTGGTAGACCCTGAATATCCTCATGCTCTTAAGGCGGCGCGGCTTGTTGTCACTACCGGGACCGAGTGTCACCATCACCAGTCGTCGTTCGCCCTCACGTCGATCTTCGGCCACGAAGTTCGTGGCATGCATGAACTCCAGGAACTTCAGATCGCCCTTAACCATTGCGGTTATCATCTTCTTCTGCATCTCCATGGCCGCATCCAGCATGGTTGCCGTGGCCTCAGCCGCGTCAGCGGCCGACTCGTACCGTCGCAGGATAACCGTGACTTCCAACTGCCCTTTGAGATTGAGAGTCGCCGCGGCCTCGACGTAGACGCGTCCTTGCTTATCCGCTTCGGGCTGCGAGGGATTACGATTCGGCTGCGGTTTCACTTGACCGCCATACAACTTTGGCCAGGTGAGTGTGCCATTGATACCGAGGGCGGCCTTTTGGGTGGCGTATTGCGCTTCCATCTCCCGCATCAACCGCTCGACCTTCGCACTCTCCTCTGGGGTAAGGGTTGAATCATATTCGATACGCACCCGCTGCCCCACATTGATCTTGCCGGTGGCCTGCTCGATCTTTGCATCCATCTTCGTCCCATACAACTTCGTGAGCTTGCCTGTGGCGACAACGGCAACACCCCCACCCTTAAGCTCGATGACGACCTCGACCTTAGCTCCGATTTTAGGAACCAACAGCGCGGTACTATCGATCTGGATCATGGCACCGGATGTGGAAATCACGGTTCCCCAGACGTAGTCGCCGGCATAGACATTGGCGGATACCGTGGCCAGAAGAAAGAACAGAAAGGATCTGAGAATGCGCATGGATTGAACCTCCCGATTCTTCACAATATAAAATAGTGAGTCAACTCAACCCGGCTTGGTTAAGGAGACGATGGATTTACCATTTTCGCGGAATGTGAACCATCCCGACCTTCCCAGGAGTCGGCTACACGCTTCCCGTAAGCCTCCAGATCGGCCACTATGCTCGCGGTCTGTTTTTGCATCAAGCCGGGCCAAGTCGACTTTCGTCCGGGTTCTAGAGGTGCCGGGTCTTCCGGCCAGCGCCCCTCATTCTTGACGATTAGAGTCATGAAGCAGCGTTCGTGGACCCGGAAGATACGTAGCATACTCAGACGCCTAGGTTTTTGGTCACTCCCGGGACCGAGTGTCACCAGAACCAGTCTTCGGTTCCTTTTGGATAGATCTTCGGCTACGAAGTTAATCGTGCGCATGAACTCCAGAAACTCAGGGTCGCCTTTAGTCTTCACGGCAATCATCTTCTCCTGCAGCGCCATGGTTGCCTGCAGTATCTTTGCCGTCGCTTCAGCAGCGTCTTC
>JAFGTN010000374.1 GCA_016934075.1 Pirellulales bacterium | reverse complement strand
GACGATCAGCATGGCACCGCGATTGTTGTGCTTGCCGCCCTGCGGAACGCGCTGAAAGTCGTCGGCAAGAGCCTGGCGGAGGTCCGTGTTACGCTCAGCGGGGCCGGTGCGGCGGGCGTGGCGATCGCGAAGCTGATCAAGTGGGCGGGCGCTGAGCAGATTGTGGTGTGCGACCGCGAAGGGGCTATCTGCCAGGGGCGACGGGCAAGGATGAATCCGGTGAAACAATGGCTGGCCGAGAACACGAATCCCGAACGGATCGCGGGCCCCTTAAGCGAGGTTCTTGCGAGATCCGACGTTTTCATCGGTGTGTCGGCGCCCGACGTGCTCACCGTGGACGATCTGAAAACGATGGCACACGATCCGATAGTATTTGCCCTGGCAAACCCGGACCCTGAAATCGATCCCGAGTTGGCGATGCCTTACGCCTCGGTGGTAGCCACGGGTAGATCCGACTATCCGAATCAAATCAACAATGTCCTCTGTTTCCCCGGTTTCTTTCGGGGAATGTTGGACGTTCGCGCCCAGCGGGTTACGGAATCGATGAAGATCGCAGCCGCGGACGCCATTGCCGGTGTCGTCTCGGACGAAGAAATTCTTCCCGACTACATCGTGCCCAGCGTGTTCGACCGACGTGTGGCGACGGCCGTGGCCGAAGCCGTATCGAAGACTGCCGTCGACAATGGAGTCGCTCGCCGCGAGCAGAAGCTGGGGTTGCGTTTTTTTCCGTAGTGCCTTGTCAGGCTTTTATGGTGGGGTTGAATGAAGTGGTCCGTGGCTCGTTGGCCGCGACCGATTCATATAGATGGTGGCGAGTGGGTGGCATGAGGGAATGTCCCTTCGAGGCGTGTTTCGTCGCGACCGTCTGAAACAGACAGACGGTGCCGTCACCCAGCGCAAGGCTTACGCCGCCCAGATACGCCAGCCACAGTCGGAATCGTTCACGGCCTACCAGCCGCGTTGCCTCGTCGCGGTTCTCCCAAAGTCGCTGACACCAGTGCCGACAGGTCAACGCGTAATGGTCGCGCCACCCCTCGACATCATGCACGCGAAAGCCGTGGGTCTCCATCATATCAATCGTATGACCGATGTGATCGAGTTCACCACCGGGGAAGATGTACTTCCTCAAGAGCCGCTGTTCGGGACGAATTCGCTTGAACCCTCGCCGCGACTTCTTGACCGGACGCGTGATTCCGTGGTTGAGGAAGATGCCCCGATCGGGCAACAGTGAACGGACCTTACTGAAATAATTGGGAATGTTTTCGATACCCACGTGTTCGATGATCCCAATGGCCGAGACCTTGTCGTACTGACCCTCAACGTCGTTGTAGTCTTGCAGTTCAACTTTGGCTCGTCCGTCCAAGCCCAGCTCGCTGATCCGCTGTTGGGCGTAATCGACCTGCGCTTGTGAGAGGGTGACGCCGTGTGCCTCCACACCGTAGTGCTCGACGGCGTGACACACGAGTGCCCCCCAACCACAGCCGATGTCAAGCAACCGCTCACCCGGCTTGAGTTGTAGCTTCCGGCAGACCATGTCGAGCTTGTCGAACTGTGCCTGTTCGAGCGAGTTGTTCCAGTCGGTGAAGTAGGCGCAGGTGTAGACCATATTGTCATCGAGGAACAGCCGATAGAAGTCGTTGCCAACATCATAGTGGAACTGAATCAGTGCCCGATTATCGGCCCCGGGGCGTTGTTGTTCGTTGCCGTTGACCGCTAGTGTCGGATCGACTTCGACCTGCTCGGCCGGCACGAACAGAAACGGCCACAGATCGCGAACTGTACCCCACTTGCTGATATTCCGCGTTCGCTTGCGTGAGTTCTTAACCCGAAGCGTTTCAATAAACGTCATCAGGTCAGTGCCGTGAAAGTCGAGTTGACCGCGGGCATAGTGTGCGACGATGTTCTCGAGCGTCGGCCGCCGCAACAGCGCGCCAATCACACCGGGACCACTGATCGAGATGAACAGATCCGGATCGGCGTTGTCACCCAAGGGCACAACCGTGCCGTCCCACAGTCGCACAGATACCCGCGCATCGAGCGCGTCGGCCAATCGCGCCAGCAATGAACGCGCCGAGCGGATAAGTTTATCGTCGTGTACGGATGTCTGCGGCATTAGAGCACCTGCCCTATGGGGAAAATGAGGTGAATACGCAAGACTATCAAACCAAGGTACTGCGAGAGTATATAAGGTGAGGAGACAATGCGTCAATATCAAGTGCCTTGCTGCTATCAGGCGTCAGAAAGTATAATACCGGAGTATTAACCGCCACCTTATTGAAATTCAAGGATAATGAAATGATAACGCGACTGCCGGCATGTTTTGTTTTAATCGGAGTGTCTCTTTTATATGGCAATGCAAACCCCGCCCAGGCCGGCACGCCGATAGACGAAACCACCGTGGAAGCCTGGTCGAAGAAGTTTCTCGGTTGGCATTATTATCACCAGCATGTGATTGCGTCCAAGCCGGGGATTAAGGGTTTTGAAGATGTCCGCATGGTCGACGTGCCAACCGTGTTCCAGCTTGCCGGCGACCGGCAATGGTATATGACGTTCATCGGTTTCGATGGCAAGGGCTACCAATCGTTTCTGGCCACCAGCGACGATCTGGTCCATTGGAAGCAACTCGGGCTGGCGATGGGCTATGGCCCGAAGGACCGTTTCGACCATGGTGGGGTTGTGCTGGGAGCCTATCTCTACGAATCATACGACCTGGATGCGCCACGCGTGCTGAAAAAACACGACGGTAAATACTGGTCGCTCTACGGGGCTTATCCGCGACAGGGCGGTTACGAGTTGCGGCCGGGCTACGAAGGCGTTGCCGTGAGCGTAGACGGAAAAAAATGGCAAAGCGCCAAGGATACTCCCATCCTTTCCGTGCATCAGCCCGACTGCGGCAAGTGGGAGCAGAGTTGTATCTATCAACCCTGGCTGGTCGAACACGAGAGCAGATACTACAACTTCTACAACGCCGCTAACGGTAAAATCGAACAACTGGGTCTGGCTCTATCCGACAATCTGCTCGATTGGAAACGGTATGCGAATAATCCCGTCTTAAAAAACCGCCCGGGCGGTTTCGACGAAAAGTTCTGCTCAGACGGTAAAGTCTTTCATGACTGTGACCATTGGGTAATGTTCTATTTCGGCGTGGGCCGAGGCGGTGCCCATATCATGGTGGCATATTCCCGCGATCTCCTGCACTGGACCGCGCGAAAAGAACCTCTATACCGCGCCGGCGGTCACCCGCTGGGTCTGGATAAAAAATATGCCCACAAGATCTCGCTGGTTTTCAATCCCCAAAACAAGACCTACTACATGTTCTACAACGCCGTCGGCAAGCATGGGCGAGGGCTTGGGCTGCTCACAAGTCGGCCGGTTTCAAAACCATAATGGCCATCTTATTAACGTAAGGTCCCTAGATTTCTTCGGGATGATACTCCGTGCTACCTTGCCACTCTGTAGTATGGTATAATACCGCTGCCTATTGCCCATGGCCGAAATCCCGCTTGTACAGTAAACTCATTAGATTCAATGGGGACCGCTAATAGTCAAGTTTGACCCTATATGCTGTGCATGAATAATCCGGTCTCACGACAAGCTCAAAATCATAGCACCTTATGCCAGCCAATCTGACACAACAATACCTGAAGGCCGAGGAAGAATATCGGCGTGCCAGCACGCCCGACGAGGAACTGAAGTGCCTTCAGGTGATGCTCAGCGAGATCCCTAAGCATAAGGGGACCGACCACCTGCAGGCATCGCTGAAGACCAAGATCAGCAAGGTCAAGAAAGAGATCGCTGCCGAGAAGAAGAGCGGCAAGCGAAGTCGGGGCGTGCGAATACCACGACAGGGTGCCGGAACGGCCGTGCTTATCGGTGGGCCAAATGCCGGAAAGAGCCAGTTTTTGGACAAGCTCACACATGCTACGCCGGAGGTAGCGCCGTATCCGTTCACAACCCATGTTCCCATACCGGGGATGATGCCGTGGGAGGATGTTATGGTGCAACTGATCGACACTCCGCCAATCACGGCTGATTTTATCGAGCCTTTCATGTATGGGCTGATCCGCTCGGCCGACGTCGTGCTCTTTCTGCTTGACCTCGGTTCCGACGACGGCATCGAACAGTTCCAAGAGGTGCTGGACCGCTTGCATAACACAAAAACGCGATTGGCGAAGGAATCGTATTTAGACGAGAGCGACGTGGGGCTTTCCTATACACAGACCCTTCTTTTGCCGAACAAGATCGACCTGCCCGACGCG
>JAFGTN010000373.1 GCA_016934075.1 Pirellulales bacterium | reverse complement strand
TCAATGCCTTGGGTTCGGCAAAGATCACATCGCCCAGCGACGCGAAACTGGCGGCTACACCGCCCATCGTAGGATTTGTAAGCACTGAAATAAAAAGCCCGCCGGCTTCGTCGAAACGCGCCAAGGCGGCTGAGACCTTGGCCATCTGCATCAGCGAAAGGATTCCCTCGTGCATCCGCGCGCCGCCTCCCGAACCGGAAATGATAATCAAGGGTAATTCCTCGACAGTTGCGCGCTCGATTGTGCGCGTGAGTTTTTCACCCACCACCGAACCCATGCTACCCATAATAAACGATGAGTCGGTAACGGCGAATGCCACGCGTCGGGCACGAATCATGCCCGTCCCCACAACGGCCGCGTCGCGCAATCCGGTTCGTTTCTGCTCTTCCTTGAGTCGCTCGCTATAGGGCTTTTTGTCGACAAATCCTAAGGGGTCGACCGGCTCAAGATTGGCGTCCCATTCCTCGAACGTGCCTTCGTCCAAGACCTGGTCGATACGATCCCGGGCCGAAACGTACCAGTGGTAATCGCATTCCGGGCAAACACCCTGCTGCCGCTCGGCCTCCTTGCGGAAGATGGTTTGCTGGCAACCGGGACAGCGCCGCCAGAGTCCTTCCGGCACACCGCGTTTGGGACGCGTGATCAAGTTCCGCCAACTGGATGAATCCGGTTTTTTCGCCGACATGGTAATTCCTTTACCCATCCTGAGCGACAAGCTCTGGTGTTATGTCTAATACGTCCCATTTTCCGTGAACCGAGGTCGATTGCCACAGGTCACCCAACTCTGAATTATCGGCAAAACGTTGCACCAAACTTGCCATCGGTTCCGGTACAACCAAAGCGACAGTTCCCTGCTTGTGTTTCTTGAGGATTTTTGCCAAGGCCGCACGCATTCGCTTCTCGGCCTGCTCGAGCATCTCGCCTTCCGGCGGGCATACGCTTTCGGGCTGTTCTTGCCATTGTCGGTAGACCTTTGGGTGCTTGCGTCGAACCTCTTCGACTTTCATACCCTGCCAGAGTCCATGGTCGACATTTTGCAGACCGGCGCATTTTTTATGCTTGACCCCCAATGCTTGGGCCAGTGTATCGGCCGTTTGATTAGCCGGTTCGCAGGAGGGCGAATAAACGGCTTCGATCGTCCGATCAGAAAGGTCGTCTATCACGCGGGCAACTTCAGAGTCGCCCAGTGCATTAAGTGGAATATCCAGGGTGCCTTGAATTCGCTGCTCGTCATCGTAATCGGTAGCGCCAGGGCGAATCAGGATTATTTGGACCATGCTAGTGTACTTGCCGTTTCCTTGAGGGTGCTGTCGGTGTTACTTTTTATTTACCGCCAGTGATATTAGTTCTTCTAAACGTTGTGAATAATCATCCGCCCCGAAAAGTGCCGTACCTGCCACTAGTATTTTGGCTCCGGCCGTTGTACAGCGGCCGATCGTGTCATGATTGACGCCCCCATCTACCGACAATAGCAGCCTCTCGCCGGCCAGTTCATCCAATCGGCGCAGCTTATCTAAAGCCACTTCGTCGAACTCCTGGCCCCCGAAACCCGGCATCACGCTCATTACCAAAACCAAATCGCATAGATCGAGGTAAGGTTCCACGGTTGAAATGTCGGTTGGAGGATTGAGCGAAAGCCCTGCCGCCGCGCCCATGCCTCGAATCTCTTCCAGCACCTCACTCGGGTCAGGCAACGTTTCGATATGTACCGTAAGCATATCGGCGCCTGCATCGCGGAAACGGCCAACATATTTTTGAGGTGTTTCGATCATCAGGTGCACGTCCAACGGCAATTGTGTTGAACGCCGGATAGCCTCGACCACCGGTATACCAAAGCTCAGGTTGGGCACAAACTGTCCATCCATGATATCCAGGTGCAACATTCGAGCACCGGCATCCTCGACACGACGTATTTCTTCGCCAAGATGTGCAAAATCGCAAGCCAACAACGACGGCCCGACTAGCGGAGCGGCTGAATGTAGCTCATCCAGTAATGATGAAATGGTAGAAGTCATGCAGCAATAATCAGCCAGGTGACTAGTGGCAAGAAAGAGGGAAGACAATAGAATGCTTCGATAGATGTTCAGGCGGGATTTTTCCGTCTGCTCAATCAGTTAGCCTTGGTGAACGCGACGCGGTGCCTCGATAGGATGTTGGCTCAATTCAAATCTACGTTGTGCCGTTGGTGGTTATTGCCCGCTGGGTTTCTGCCCATTGGGAATCTGTTCCATCCACAGCGGTAGCCCGCCTGTAAACAATAAATTTTATCAATGCATCCTGCTTCCGTCTGCGCTGTTTTCAGCGATAATCCGTAAGTCACTTTGCAACAATGGGTTAAGTTTATGGATTTTTTTGCAACCAGCACCTCTGGGTGGGTTGTTAGTATGATTCCACATAGATGTTCATTCAGGCAGCTCGCCGTTGACTGCTGGCGATTTCTTGATAAACCTCCACGATCTGATCACAATTCTGCTGTAATGTATGATCCAAGGCCGTTCGTCTGGCCGCATCTCCCATTTGCTGGCATAGGTCACGGTCCATTAATGGCCTCAGATAGTGGGCCAATTCTTCGGCATCGGCCGGATCGTCCATAAGGTACCCGTCTTCGCCTTGTGTAAGCATTTCACCGGCACCGTTGAATCTGGTTGTAACGCTGGCCAATCCACTGGCTGCAGCCTCCAAAACGCCCAAGCTGCAAGGATCGTAGAACGTGGGTAGCACATACACATCCGCAGCCGCATAATAGGGCACGGGATCGGTGATGGTTCCGATAAAGTCAACCGCGTCGGCGGCACCGCAACGTTTAGCCAAACGCTTATGACGCGCCGAATGTCGACCGCCCACCACTACCAGGCGGACCGGTTGACCGGCTGTAACCAAACGCCCCGTAGCACGAATTGCGGTGGCCAAACCCTTTCGCTGAAAATCGTGGCCCACAAAAAGCAATAGTATGTCGTCTTCTCCGACATCCAGGTTGCGACGGAAATCTTCTCGATACCTTTCACGATGATCAGGCGAAAACCGTTCGATGTCCACTCCATTATAAATCAATCGAATCTGCTCGGGGCGCACTTCATGATAGTGCAAATAGTCGTCGGCGACCATCCGCGAAAGTGCCAGAATAAGACGGTTGGGATCGGCGAACTGGCGTGTCAAAAGCTCGCGAAACTGCTGGTATCGCGGGAGAACATTCATCAAACGTCGTTTTGCCGGACGGGTCCAAGCCGGCATAGCGTTTAGCTTTTGTTCCCACTGTGCAAAACGTGAACCGTCATGCGACTCGAAAAGATCGCAATACCATCCGCTGCCCATGTCATGGATCACATCCAGGGCAAGCTTTCGCAAGACTTCTTCGGCAGCCGTGGCAAAACCCAACCGTGAGCCAACCTGGCCAACCTTGTGTCGCACCAGCGGCATATCGTCAGTCGATTCGGCAAAACAACCGGCTACGATGTGGACCTCGTGCCCCGCCGCCAAAAGCCGCTCGGTAAACTGATATGTCCACTGCTCGGCACCCCCGCGATGCGGGTTGAAGTGTTCTATAACCAGACCAATTCTCATCGGACTGCTCCTGACGTAGAAGGTGGTGTAGATTGGCCTCCAGACGTCGAAGATTCGTCGACGGCCAGTCGGCCGCTCACCGCTTTATCAATAACTGTTTCGCCCGTCCGACGGCAAATAAACGGCTTGGTCGCCCCGATGTGCGTGCCTTCGGGCGAAAGGATAGGCACACCACCGGTTGATCGATAGCGCTTTTGTACGATTTCTTCATAAATCGCAATTATTTCAGCGACGTTTTTGTCGAATGAATGACGGCGGGCCAGTCGACGCGCCGCCCGCCCCATTACCGCGCGACGATTATCGTCAAGCAACGGAACCATTTGTCCCAGAAACTCTTGGCTATTGCCGGGATCTTCCAAGAGAAAACCTTCTTGGCCGTCCTCTATAAGTTCACTCACACCGTTTTCGCGGCTGGTCACAACCGGCAAGCCGGACGCCAATGCCTCGAGCACAACCAGACTACAAGGGTCATAGTAGGTGGGATGAACGTAAACATCGGCCGCCGCATAATACGGAACGGGGTCGTCAACCGAGCCCACAAAGGTTGCCGATCCACCCACGCCTAATCGCCGCGCCGCACGGCGATAACGTTGAGGACGTTTGCCGCCGACCACGACCAGATGGGCCGGCCGCGAGTATCGCCAGGCGGCCATTGCTTCCAGCAGCATAGGCACACCTTTGAGGCGGAAGTTGTGTGCCACGATCAAAAGCAGCAGCGTGTCGTCGGAAATACGCAAGCGTGTGCGAATCGCATTACGCGATTTGGTACGGTGACGCGGCGAAAAACGTTGTGTGTCGACGCCATTATAGACAAGTCGAATCCGCTCGTCGGGCACATCGTGCTGTTCGGACAAATCAGCCGCTACCCGCCGAGATAGAGCCAAAACCGTACGGCCGTCGTTGGCATATTGACGCTTAAGTAACGCATCGAACTGACGGTAACGGGGTAGCAAACTGTTGACCGCGCGCTTTATCGGCTGTAGCCAGCGTGGGGCTAAAAGAATGTTCTGTCGGGCAGCCACACGACGCGAACCGCCATGGGGCTGGAAAATGTCGCAATGCCAACCGCAGCCCGTGTCGTGCACGATGTCCAGATTCAGAGAGCGGATCGCATCTTCAGCCGCCCGCGCGAAGCCTACACGACAACGAACTTCGTCAAGCATGTGCCGCACAATCGGCATCGTTTCGGTTTGCGGGCCGAAACCTCGTGCAATAACGTACACCTTGTGCCCGCGCTCGATCAGCGCGGCCGCGAATTGTGCCGTCCATTGCTCGACGCCACCGCGACGTGGATCGAATTGTTCAATTACGAGGCCGATCCTCATGGAATTATCCCCTGTTTGAGTTCCATGAGTTGCTGCTTGGCCATGACCGCGCGTATCAAACGCTTGTGTCGCGGAAGCAGCTTTTGTACGCCAAAATACGCTCGCAAAAACGCCATCTTATGTGTGCATTTGACCCGCTCACGCGGCGCCGAATAGGCAAGCTGGGCCAAATCCTTGACAATCCAGCGACGTCGCAGATGACGACGATGCTGTACCCGCTGAAGATCGATCAACCGCACCAGAAAACGGCCCGGTTCGGGTTCCTTGATGAAAAAGTGGCAGCAGTACAGATCGCGATGATTGTAACCCGACTCGTGGAAGCGGCGGGCAACCCGAGCCACCTCGGCGATGAGGGCCTGCATATGATGGATAACTTCCAGATCACGCGGCATGGTTCGATATAGCTCGCGTTTCGGAAATCGCGCGGCTATGAAATGATCGAGTTGCACGTAGCCGCGAAGACCTTCCGTTAGCAGGAACGATTCCAGCAGACCATCGGCCGAGAGCTGCTCGCCGAAGGCGATCAGCGTCATGGCATCGATGCCGTCGCGGGCAAGGTGGCGCACATTTCGAGCCTCGGTTCGGGCAGCCGTTTCCCCGCATCCCAGTCTCAACCTGGCCCGCAGGCGGCTTGCCCATGTGCGAATGTGGTGTTTTTTCAGATAAACCGTCTGCCCATCCACCAGCAGGCGCCAGTTCTCGCGGTCCTTCAATGCCCGCATGCACTCTCCGTCGAACGTTTCCATAACACTTCGGAAAGTGTTGCGGCCGTCGGCATCCAACTGCCGGCAAAAGCGTTCATCGATCCACATGCATCCATCCGCGACCGGAACCAATCCCGTGCCGGCCGGATCCGGCGCATGTGCGACGGACGAATCGATAGCGGCAGATGCCGATAAGCGTTGCTTTCTGGTTGTTTCTTCAAGACAGGTCATTGTTTTTGATAGGTGTCATACTTTTTATGCGGCAACACTCTCTTCTTCTTCCAGAAGTCCAACTACGGCCTGGTAAACACGGTCGACCGACAGATCTCGCATGCAGCGGTGATGTCCCAAGGGGCAAACCCTTTTGTGACAGCCGATACAATTGATGTCCAAATGCAAATTAGCAGCGCGTTGAGTGGGATTTTCGCTCCATATAGGCAACATGGGACCAAAAACGGTCACCAACGGTTTGCATAAAGCGGCCGCTACATGTCGCGGACCACTATCTGTAGAAACCATCAAACGGCTGCGCGCCATGCAGGCCTTGGCCACGCCGATACCCAACGGCTGGTCGGCCATAGAAAAAACTCGCGACGATTTGCTTTGCTTTACGACATCTCGGGCAATCTGACGTTCTTTGGGACCACACATCACCAACACGTCGTGGTCGAGGCATTCGACCAGACGGCCGGCCAGCGTTGCGAAATGTTCAACCGGCCAGAGCTTGGCACCTCCGTAGGCACCGCTGGAATTCAATGTGATTACCCGACCGTCATCTCGCAGTCCCAGGTTGTTCCAAACCATGTCGGCCCCACGATCATCTTCCTCGGTTGTATGCAACTCCAGCTTACGCGAAGGAGTCGGGCAACCTACCGCCTCGGCCAGCCGGTTGTAATGGTCTACCATGGGCTCCTCGACCAGTCGGCTCCAGGGCCACGCGCCGTGCCGTTGTGGAATGATCCGTTTCGTCAATAGCGGACCGCGACCATAACGAACATATCCTACCCGCTCACGCGCACCACCTCGCCAGGCAGTCCATGCTGAACTGAACGAATTGGGAAAAAGCACAGCCAGATCGAATTGCCTCTGGCGCATACGTGATATCAGGGTCGCTCGTGGCAGTTCGGGCTTTTTTGCCTTGGGATGAAAAAACCACTGCTCGTCGAGCCAATCGGTGCCCCCGAGAACTTCGTGCAGATATGGCCGCATGATTCCCACGATGCGGGCATCGGTCCCGAAATGCTCGCGCATGCTGCGCAAGGCGGGAGTTGACATGGCCACGTCGCCAAGCCAATTGGGAAGAATCACGGCTATGTCCATTAGATGTTCGCCCTCTGCTTCCATGCGTTGGGTGCGGCGAATACTCACACGCGCCGAAGCCGCGCAGTTGTCGAGGCCTCGCAGTGCAATCGCCATCCGATAGGTGTACCAATACGAGAAAACCACGTCAACGCCAATGTAAAACCAGCACTGCCATAATAAGCCACATAGGACGTTTCGTAGCCCAGTACTGAGACCTCATAAAAGAGACATAATAGGAAACTTGAGGGGGATAGGTGGGAGCAGAAGCCTGCAGTTTTCATAATTGCCTTGAAAATCTGTTGCAAAATTGTCGTCTTAACAAAATTGTCTTGACGCTTCCTCCTAATTTCGCTAAAAGTTGCCCCAAGAAAATTGCTCTTGTCTTAGTACCAGGGCAGTGGAATGGCACACCCCCGCGAAAGTGAATTATCCAATCACATGATGACGCGCTATTTGTATGGAAATAGAGACAACCGAATCATCCTGCCATCGCTGCCCAGTCTGCACTGATCGACATCTTTCGGATGTTTCCGACGGTGAACTGCAAAACATTTCACCTCTAAAAGATGCTTGCAGAGGTGATACGCATAGCGATTTACCTCCGGAAGGTGTTGGTCTGGCAGCCGCCACTTTGTTGTTGTTTTTCGTACCGGCGGCTTTGAGCTTTGCGGGTGCAACAACACTCGGAAAAACGGCCGCAACGCAATGGCTGGGAGGAATCAGCGGATTTTCCGCCGGTATATTCGTTGCCATTTGTATTTCCAATCGTATTTGGAACACAACTACTTTTGACATCGGCGACACTAATCCCACAGCGCTAGATTGAAGATTGTTTTCGCCACTTCCCTCCTTCTTGTAAACGCTGCGGACAAGAGATTTTGTATGAGCATGGCTACCATTTTATCTAAAGGCACCTTTGCAAAACGACCTTTCCGGAAGAGAAGTTTTAAGGGTGGCATATATCCGCCCGAACAGAAGGGTTTGGCGGCGGGAATGCCCATTGAGGTAATACCCACGCCCGAAGAAGTGCGGTTACCACTGTTACAACATCTCGGCGCGCCGTGCAAACAGGTAATCGAGCCTCGCTCGCAAGTCCAGTTAGGAGACATAATCGGTCGTGCCAAGGGATTCATTTCGGCGCCGATCCATGCCTCGTTGCGTGGTACAACAGCACGTGTTTCGGCAACGACCTTGCCGGCCGGAAGGCGCGTGGACGTTATTCCCATCAAAGCAGACGAGACACAGCCTTTTACGGACCGAGCCGTATACGATGAAATCTTCGGTGGTGATTGGGCGATTGAGGAGTTGAATAATTACGATCCTGAACAGATCGCCAACACGGCGCGCGACGCCGGGTTGGTCGGATTGGGCGGCGCCACTTTTCCCACGCACATCAAGCTGCGTCGCAACAAAGAGAAACCCATCAGCCACATGCTGATCAACGGCGCCGAATGCGAACCGTACCTAACGGCCGATTATCGGTTGATGCTCGAAGCTCCACGGCCGGTCATCAGCGGAGCAATTCTGGCTGGCCGCGCGGTGGACGCCGAACACGTTACCGTCTGCATCGAAAACAACAAACCCAAGGCCATCAAGGCCTTGCGCAATGCAGCCGAGGGTACGAACGTTTCAGTTTGCGTTTTGAAGACAAAGTATCCCCAGGGCGGCGAGAAACAGTTGATCTCGGCCGTTTTGGGGAAGACAGTTCCACTGGGCGGGCTGCCATTGGATGTGGGCGTGGTGGTGTTGAACGTAGGAACCACAGCCGCCTTGGCACGGGCCGTTCTGCGAGGTCGGCCGTTGACACATCGCGTGGTAACGGTTTCGGGCAAGGGTGTCATGGCTCCGAAGAATCTGCTGGTGCCGATCGGTACCAGTTTCCGCTACCTGATCGATTATTGTGGCGGATTGAACGACGTTGCCCAAACCGTGATCGCCGGCGGGCCGATGATGGGTTTTGCGGTGGGCAGTTTGGACATTCCGGTAACCAAGGGCACCAGCGGGATTACCGTACTCACGCAACACGAAACCCGACGTTTCGGCTTCGGTGGAGGCGACGGATCCGGCCAAAAACCACAGACGCCTTGTCTTCGTTGTGGTCGATGCGTGAGCGTTTGCCCCATGAATCTTGTGCCCGGCCGCATCGCCCAGGCCGCGCGTACGAATCATCCACAACTGGCCGAACGTTACCACGCGGACGCCTGCGTGGAATGCGGATGCTGTGCCTTTGAATGCCCGGCGAATATCCCGGTTGTGCAGTTGATCCGACTAAGTAAAGCAATGTTGAGACGTAAAACGTGAGGTATGAGGTGAAAACAATACTAACCCGAAACGCAAGTGAAGGGGGTGTGAAATTAAGCTTGTCCCCGCCCTTCGCTTGCGCTTCGGGTTAGTGTTCCAGCTCCACCCACTAGGTCGCGACCCGGCCTACATTATTAAGCAAAGCTAATGCCAGAAAACACCGGTAAAAACAAGAATCCCGCCAGTGCGGAACAGACGCCGATCCGGGTTGGATCATCGCCCCATCTGTCCGCGCCCGCGTCGAGTACACATGCGATGATGGTCGATGTGTTGGTGGGCCTGTTGCCTGTGATGGTGATGGCGGTTGTGGTGTTCCGCTGGAGCGCGGTGGTGGAGGTGGGCCTTTGCGTGCTGGCCTGCCTGGCAAGCGAATGGCTCTTGAATCTTGTTCAGAAGAAGCCGCAGACGCTGGGCGATTTTTCGGCCGTGGTTACCGGTTTGCTGTTGGGGCTCTCGTTACCGAGCGGTTCTTCTTGGTATATATGCGTAATCGGATCAGTCGTGGCCATCGGCATCGGCAAGGCGGCGTTCGGCGGCTTGGGCATGAATCTTTTCAACCCGGCCATGGTGGGTCGCGCGTTTGTGATGCTGAGTTTTGCATCGCAGTTGGGCGCTTCAGCATACGTGGTCACCGACTCAGACGTAACGGTACTGAGCCAGGCCACGCCGCTGACGATCGCCAAGCAGTACGCGTCAGACCTGGCGGCCGGACGAGAGGTGGCCGGCAACGTCGAGCATCAGCTTCAGGCGGCTGAAAAATTTTGGCCACTTTTCATCGGCCAGGTCAACGGGTCATTGGGTGAAACCAGCGCCATTGCCTTGCTTTTAGGCGGGATCTATATGTGCCTGAGACGCGCTGCCGCATGGCAAATCCCTCTTGGCGCGTTGTTGGCCGGATTCGTATGCGCTGCCTTGGCGCGATGGACCGACCTAACTCCCTTCACGGCACTAAGGCATTTGATCAGCGGATCGTTTTTGCTGGGCGCGTTTTTCATAGCCACCGACCCGGTTACCAGCCCCATCTCGTCGTTGGGCAAATTCATTTTCGGCCTGGGTGTGGGAATATTTACCGTGCTCATCCGGCTCTTCAGCGGCTACCCCGAGGGTGTAATGTTCGCCGTGCTGTTGATGAACGCCGCCGTGCCATTGATCGATCGATGGGCCGTTCCGAAACCGATGGGGGCGGGGTGAAATAGAGGATAGAAAATAGAGGACAGGAAACCGGGTTGTGACCCGGCGTTGACGATAATTAATGGACCGTAAAGTGACCAAAACCGGATACCTCTCGCAAGCCTGGCTGGTGATCTTGCTGGCGTTTCTCTTCGGAGGAGCGTTGGCGGGCGTGCAGCGCACGTTGGGACCACGGATTGCAGAGAACCGGCGAAACGAAACTTACAACGTGATCCCCAGCATTGTGCCGGGAGCCGATAAGTCGAGGACTATGGAGATAACAGTAGACGCGGCCGACGGCAATCAACATCGAGTATATGAGGCCCTTGGTGATGACGGCAGCCGCAAGGGTTGGGTGATACCTACGCGTGGCCCTGGATTTGCCGACGAGATCCGCCTGCTCGTGGGGCTCAATCGCGAGGCCACGATTATCACGGGAATTTATGTTTTGGACCAAAAAGAAACGCCAGGACTGGGAGCTTTGATTACGGGTAGAACATTTCGCGATGAATTCAGAGACATCCCAACCAACCGTGCATTGGAAGTAGTAACCAGCGAGCCCACGACCACCAACCAGATACAAGCCCTAACAGGCGCAACAATATCATCACAAAGCGTGGCGGGCATAGTCAATGCGGCCGTAAAAGAACTAAAGGAACCGTTGCAACGTTTAAACCAATCGTTGAAATGAGCCATGAGCAAATACGAACCAACACCGATCGAACGGCTGATTGTCGGGATTCTGCCCGAGAATCCCATCTATCGGCAGCTATTGGGCATGTGCCCCACGCTGGCTGTGACCGGCGCCATGCAACCGGCCATGACGATGGCCGTGGCCACGGGTTTCGTACTGTTGTGCGCCAACATGATGGTCAGTCTGATCCGCGGTCTGTTGCGTCCGCACTTGCGAATATTGGTTTTCACGCTCACGATAGCCACTTTCGTGACGATCACGGATCGCGTGCTGGCGGCCTTTTTATATCAGATGAGCAAGGAATTGGGGCCTTACGTGCCGCTGATTATCGTCAACTGCTTGATCATATCGCGATGCGAGATTTGCGCCTCGAAGCAACCGGTGGGCGTGGCCGTAATCGACGCGATTGGCATGTCTCTGGGCTTTGCACTGGCGCTGGCCAGTCTTGCCACCGTTCGCGAGATTCTGGGAT